>CAMCWG010000110.1 GCA_945882005.1 Bordetella parapertussis | reverse complement strand
TCATCGCTGTGTGCTCGACTACGCCCTATCGAGTAACACGATGACGATCACCCACACCGGGGTGCCCGAGGCACTTGGCGGACGCGGGTTAGCCGGTCAAATCACTCGCTTTGCACTCGAACACGCCAAAGAACAAGGTTGGAAAGTCGTGCCACGCTGCAGTTACGCGGCCGTTTACATCCAGCGGCATCCGGAATATGCAGGCTTGGTGGCATAAATCGCCAAGCCAACGAACAAAACTAAGTTTTATTTTAAATTAAGTCTTATATAAGATATAAGACACTTGCCCGTCAACCCGCTTCACTTTACAATTCACTCTACTAATTTTCCTCACCTCAAAGGCGCTCCCATGCTCGAAGCCTATCGCCAACATGTTGCCGAACGTGCAGCCCTCGGCATTCCTCCCCTTCCTTTGTCAGCTCAACAAACAGCAGACCTGATTGCCTTACTCCAATCGCCTCCTGCGGGCGAGGGCGACACTCTGGTCGAACTCATCACGCACCGTGTCCCAGCAGGCGTGGACGATGCTGCGAAAGTCAAAGCAGCCTACCTCGCCGCCGTGGCAAGTGGCAAAGAAAAATGCTCGCTCATCTCGCGTGCCAAGGCAACTGAGTTATTGGGCACCATGCTCGGTGGCTACAACATCGGACCAATGGTCGAATTGCTCGATGACGCCGAAGTGGGCAAGATCGCAGCAGAAGGTCTGAAGAAAACACTACTGATGTTTGACGCATTCCATGACGTCAAAGAAAAGGCAGCCAAAGGCAATGCGAACGCGAAAGCTGTCATGCAAAGCTGGGCTGATGCCGAATGGTTTACCAGCCGTCCGGAAGTTCCCAAGAGCCTGACCGTCACGATTCTTAAAGTGACTGGCGAAACAAATACGGATGACCTCTCGCCTGCTCCCGATGCCTGGAGCCGCCCTGACATTCCTTTGCACGCCCTGGCGATGCTCAAAAACCCGCGCCCCGGAATTGAGCCACAAGAACCCGGCAAAATCGGCCCCATCAAGTTCATCAACGATTTAAAGAAGAAAGGTAACCTCGTCGCCTACGTTGGAGACGTGGTTGGTACCGGCTCTTCACGCAAATCTGCAACCAACTCGGTTCTCTGGTTCACCGGCGAAGACATTCCTTTCGTTCCGAACAAACGTTTTGGTGGCGTATGTTTGGGTAATAAGATTGCACCGATCTTCTACAACACGATGGAAGATGCAGGCGCCCTCCCCATCGAACTTGATGTCTCGGCCATGAACATGGGCGACGTAGTCGAACTGCGTCCCTACGAAGGTCAAGCACTGAAAGACGGCAAAGTCATTTCAAAGTTTGAAGTCAAATCTGAAGTGCTGTTTGACGAAGTGCGCGCGGGCGGCCGTATTCCCTTAATCGTCGGTCGCGGCCTCACTGCCAAAGCACGCGAGGCTCTCGGTCTGCCACCTTCAACCCTGTTCCGTTTGCCAGCCACTCCAGCAACAAGCAAGAAAGGTTTCACCCTTGCTCAGAAGATGGTCGGTCGTGCTTGCGGATTGCCAGAAGGTCAAGGCGTTCGTCCAGGCGCTTACTGCGAACCCACGATGACGTCAGTGGGCAGCCAGGATACGACAGGCCCGATGACACGCGACGAACTCAAAGACCTCGCATGCTTGGGCTTCTCTGCTGACTTGGTCATGCAGTCGTTTTGCCATACGGCAGCCTACCCAAAGCCCGTTGACGTGAAAACGCAGCACACTCTCCCACAGTTCATGAGCAACCGTGGCGGCATTTCCCTGCGCCCAGGCGACGGCGTGATTCACTCGTGGCTCAATCGTATGCTCTTACCTGACACAGTCGGCACTGGCGGCGATTCGCACACCCGCTTCCCAATCGGTATTAGCTTCCCAGCAGGCTCAGGCCTCGTTGCGTTTGCGGCAGCCACTGGCGTGATGCCACTCGACATGCCCGAATCGGTCTTGGTCCGCTTCAAAGGCAAAATGCAGCCTGGTGTAACACTGCGCGATTTGGTCAGCGCCATTCCTCTGTATGCGATCAAAGCGGGTCTGCTGACCGTTGAGAAGCAAAACAAGAAAAACATTTTCTCAGGTCGTATTCTGGAAATCGAAGGTCTGCCAGATCTCAAAGCTGAACAGGCTTTCGAATTGTCCGACGCATCGGCAGAGCGCTCTGCAGCAGGCTGTACCGTTCGTTTGAACAAAGAGCCTGTCATTGAGTACATCAACAGCAACATCGTCATGTTGAAGTGGATGATTGCCAATGGCTACGACGACGAGCGTAGTATCCGCCGCCGCATTGAAGCAATGGAAGCATGGTTGGCCAACCCCCAGCTGCTCCAGCCTGATGCTGATGCAGAATACGCGGCCGTGATCGAGATCGATCTGGCTGACATCCACGAGCCAATCGTTGCATGCCCGAACGATCCTGATGATGTGAAGTTCTTGTCAGAAGTCGCCGGCGCCAAGATTGACGAGGTGTTTATCGGTAGCTGCATGACCAACATTGGTCACTTCCGTGCCGCCTCCAAGTTGCTCGAAGGTAAGCGTGATATGCCCGTCAAGTTGTGGATTGCCCCTCCAACCAAAATGGATGCAGCCCAACTCACCGAGGAAGGCCACTACGGCGTCTTCGGTGTCGCGGGTGCGCGCACCGAAATGCCAGGATGCTCGTTGTGCATGGGCAACCAGGCGCAAGTGCGTGAAGGCGCGACAGTTATGTCGACCAGTACACGTAACTTCCCGAACCGTTTGGGAAAGAACACCAATGTGTACCTTGGCTCAGCTGAACTAGCTGCCATTTGCTCAAAACTTGGTCGCATCCCGACCAAAGAAGAGTACATGGCCGACATGGGCGTAATCAAAGAAAGCAGCAAGGATATCTATAAGTATCTGAACTTTGATCAAATCCCTGACTACAAGGATGTCGCCGACGCAGTTTAAATACTGCTGTTCGCAGCATCCTAACGCCCGTCTCGTGCCCTGCGCACCTGACGGGCGTTTTTTATTCTGCACCGAATCAGGCAAGCAGGGGCTAGAGAAAAGCTATTGTTCGTTACACTAGCGTTCTTTCAGCTAGTTCTGTCATCTTATGGCTCGCGCCCGTTCAACTCCCTCCTCTACCCGCCTGAATCGCGACGCGACCCGCCTGGTCTCTCTTGCGCTGGCGCTGCACAGCTCCGGTAGCCGCGTGGAGGATCAGTTCTGGGAAAGCGAGCTCGGCGCACTATTGAACAAGCTCATGCGCGCAGGCAACGACACAGTCATTGACGCTGCTCTCGACCACCTGTCCAAGACCAATCTTGGTGGCTATGAGATTCTAATCGAACAGGCTGAGACGCTCTCCGAGTCGTGTGTGATTGAGAAGAACGGCGCGCGCCACGACGTACTACTGATTGTGGCTCCCATCGTTGCGTGGACCCGTTACAGCATTCCCGCATGCGACCTGCCAGCTAGCACTGTCGCCCTGCTGCAACGCCACCTGCAAATGCATGTGCTCGCGGCAAATACGCAGGTCGCAGTGATGCCGAGACTTGCCAGCCTGGATCAAATGCCTCGCAGCTTCTGCGAAACTTGGGAGTGGTTACTCAAACTAGGGGCGCAAGCCCTAGGGTTGCCGGGTGCGCTGCCCAAGCTCAATACAGAACCCGATGCCTTCAATATGCTGGCGGACACTCGCTATGTGGTGGCTGCCGTCGCCATCCCTGAGGGACAGCCATTGTTTCGCTGGCAAGAAGAGCCGGGTGAGCTTGGTGATGGGCGCGTCAAATGTCTTGAGAACTGGGGCGATGCCACACAGTCCCTATTTAGCGAGCTCTTAGCTGGCTGCGGCTTTGAAATTTTGGTCCCTGACGCCTACTACGTTAGCAACCGCGAAGCAGACCGACGCGTACGTCCACTATCGGTCAAGGCAGCTGTTTCGTGGCTTGGCTCTGCGCTCAACATTGAAGCCAGTCAATTACGCGCAGTCGTGGCAGGCTGTGGCGAACAACGTATCGACGAATACCGAATCGGGTTCACGCAAAAAAATCAGAACGAGGTGGTGTACGGTTGTCTCTGGCCTTTGTATGGTCGCGAAGAAGATCAACCCCTAATGGACAACGAACCAACTCCCATCGATACCGTCGATGAGATCGCCGCTCTGCTCAAAGAGTGCGGCGTCACGGACATTCGTCGGCTACCAGGCACGCTCCCACCGGACTTTTGTGAAGACTGTGGCGCACCCCACTTTCCAAACCCCTCCGGCGAGATGGTGCATGCAGAACTACCAGAAGACGCCGAAACAGCGCCTGCGCACTTTCACTAGCGATGCACGCGGATATTTTTTGCCGCGTCGTTGATAACTACGGTGACATCGGCGTCACTTGGCGGCTCGCGCGTCAACTGCAAAGAGAACACGGCTGGTCTATTCGCCTTTGGGTCGATGTCCTTGATAGCTTTAACAAACTTGAGGCATGCGTCAACCCGGCACGCAATCTTCAGGTTGTCGATAACATCGAGATCGTTAACTGGACCAATCCAGCGTCAGACCTCACACCCCATGCAGTTGTCATCGCCAGCTTCTCCTGTGAGCTTCCACCCACCTTTCAGGCTCGGCTGATTCCTGGCGAAACCCTCTGGATTAACCTGGAATATCTCAGCGCAGAAGCATGGGTCGAGGGATGTCACGGGCTCCCCTCGCTGCGCTCCGATGGCCTGCATGCCAACTTCTTTTTCCCTGGATTTACTGCGCAAACGGGTGGCTTAATCAAAGAATCAGGGCTGTTAACTGCCCGAGATGCGTGGCAAGCCGACGCTGACCGCCAGTTCCACTGGATCAAGTCCCTCGGCGTATCGTCCGAAGGCTTACAGACTTGGCGTTCGGGTCGCTTGATCTCGGCCTTCTGTTACCCACAAGCCCCTCTCAACGCATTTTGCAAGGGTTTGGCGAGCGATCCAATGCCCACACTACTTCTGATCCCCAAGGGCATCGCCAGCGAGATACCAAGCGGGCAACAAGGCAATCTTCACGTCGCGCGCATACCGTTCACAACGCAACCAGAATACGACCAGACTCTTTGGACGGCTGACCTCAATATTGTCCGCGGCGAGGACTCTTTTGTACGGGCACTCTGGGCCGCAAAACCCGCCATCTGGCACATCTACCCGCAAACGGAAGACACCCATCTGGTCAAACTCGATGCCTGGCTTGCACGCACGGACCTACCCCCGGACGTAAAGTCCTGCATACGGAGCTGGAACCTTGAAGATCCCGCAGCCACGTATCCAAACGCCTTCGATCAAGTTTTAGAACCAGCGTCCTTTACCGCGTGGACAGCAGCAGCCAAAGGCATTGCAGCTGCATTAGCGAAAAACCATGACTTAGCGTACTCGCTGGACCAATTTTGTCGCGCAAAAAGTCCGCGTTAAGGGCAGTTCATAGCAGTTCAGGCCCGAACAGGCTAGAATAGAGGGCTTTTTTACAAAACCACTCCGGCAATCGAGTCCCGGAGACCCCAAGTTACCGGAGTTTTAAGCATGAAAACCGCACAAGAGCTGCGCGTAGGCAACGTCGTGATGGTTGGCAAAGATGCCGTCGTCGTGCAGCGCGCCGAATACAGCAAATCGGGCCGCAACGCCTCGGTCGTTAAACTCAAATTTAAAAACCTGCTGACTGGTTCAGGCAGCGAGACCGTGTCCAAAGCCGACGAAAAGTACGATGTCGTTGTACTGGATCGCAAAGAGTGCACTTACTCATACTTTGCAGATCCGATGTACGTGTTTATGGACGCAGATTTCAACCAGTATGAGATCGAAGCAGACAGCATGGGCGACGCCCTGCACTACCTCGAGGAAGGCATGCCGGTTGAAGCTGTTTTCTATGATGGTCGTGCGATTTCTGTTGAGTTGCCCACCATGGTTGTCCGCGAAATCGTCTACACCGAACCCGCTGTTCGTGGTGACACTTCGGGCAAAGTCATGAAGCCAGCAAAAATCAACACCGGTCATGAGCTTCCAGTTCCGCTTTTTTGCGCGATTGGCGACAAGATCGAAATCGACACACGCACTGGTGAATACCGCAGCCGCGTGATGTAAGCATCACCTGCTGATCAAAAAATAGCTCCCTAGGGAGCTATTTTTTTGCTCTGCAAATCTAGAACAAGTTGGCAAGTTTGGCGATTGCACCAAGAACTGCGATCAGGCTCGTAAACTGCATGCCGATGACCCAGACAAATTTGCGGTCGACGTCAGCGCGGAAATCTTGCTGCGTGCGATTCACCTCAGAAAATCTGCGATCCATGTCAGATCGCAATTCAGTAATCGAACGATCAAGACGATCGATAGATTTTGTGTGTTGCTGAACTAAAACTTCAAGCACTGTGATGCGTTTTTCCATGCCCACATCTTAAGTAAATACATTGACGAGAACAAGGGCAAAAGCAGGATAAAGGCAGGTCAGCAACCAAGAATTTTGTAACTAGTTGTGTCGAGTTTTTTGCTCTAACTCGTCGAGCCACGCAATGGCATAGATTCGATCAGTGCCACACATTTCTAGGGATGGCTGCAAACCGCCGCAAAAATGTGGGCGCTCAGGCTTGCCGAATAACGCACACCGCATGTCCGCCAAGAGCTGCACACAGGGGACGCCTGCAGGCTTGCCATGCGGCATACCGGGGATGGGGCTTGTAATGGAGGGCGCCACACAACAGGCACCGCAATCAGGACGACACTTCACTGCAGACGGTCTGTATCCAGAAACTCTGGCAAGGCAACGACTGCAATGCCCTCTTCAGCTAAGGCCTCACGCTCTTGCGGCGTGGCCGTGCCACGAATAGGTCGCTCATCAGACTCGCCTTCATGTATGCGACGTGCTTCATCGGCAAACCGGTCACCAACGTTCTCGGTTTTACTGACGAATTCGCGCATCTGTTGCATCAGGGCTGCCTGCAACTGCAAAAGTTGACCTGACTCGTTGGATACCGCAACGGCATTTGACGAACTAGTCACTGCAGGCACCTGAGCATCAGATGCAGGCGGTACGTCTGAAAAATGCCCGACATTGAGCCGTGGCGCAGAGAGCCGCTTTGTAATCGTGGTGTCTTGACACATGGGACAGCTCACCAGACCGCGCGCCTGCTGGGCATCATAATCATCATGCGAGCCGAACCAGCCTTCAAAAAGATGGCTATTCGCACACTGGAGATCGAAAACTTTTAAGCCCATACCGTCTATCTTGAGGCAAAACCGAGAAATACAAGCCCTTGAGTATACCGGAGGCCCCTTCCGAGCCAGGACTAAGTCACCAGATCAAGTCGGGGAACTGCTGCAAGTAACTCCCGTGTGATGCGATGCACGGGAGTCTGAAGCACCTGCTTTGCACCACCGAGCTCAACCAGCATGCCCGAATCCATCACGGCGACGCGGTCAGCCAGATACTCCACCACGCCAAAGTTATGGGTGATGAATAAATAAGCCATTCCGGTTTCTTTCTGTAAATCCGACAAAAGATCCAGAATCTGCGCCTGCACCGACACATCAAGTGCCGAAGTCGGCTCATCCAAGATCAGGACAGCGGGCTCCACGGCGAGTGCCCGTGCAATCGCAATACGTTGGCGCTGCCCGCCGGAGAACTCATGGGGGTACCGATCCGATGCATCGCTCGGCAAACCTACCCTGTCCAACAAATATGCAATACGACGCGTTTGCTCGATGCGACTCCACTCTGGGCGCAAGGCCTCGATCCCCTCTTGCAAAATAGCTCCAACCCGCATTCTTGGATCGAGAGACGCATAAGGATCTTGAAAAACGATTTGGATCTGCCTGCGCAGCGCCAGCAGCTGACGCCCCGAGCACGTCAGAATATTTGAGTCGCTTACGGTCGCACTGCCCGATACCTCGGCGTTCGAATCGAGCAGTCGAAGCAGTGCCTTAGCCACCGTTGTCTTGCCGCAACCTGAGGCGCCCACCAAGGCAAGTGTTTCCCCTGCACGCAACTCAAAACTCACGCCTTGCACCACATTGTTATATCCCGCCACACGCTGCAAGAGACCTTTTCGTAACGCGTAGCAGACCTGCAGATTCTCCACAGCCAAACAGATAGTACCCGCACCCAACTCTGGCGAGGCAGAGGGCTGGGAAATCGACAAACGCTCCCGTCCCGCAGCGGATAGTGGCTTTCCGCGCTTACTAAAGGTAGGGATTGCTTCAAAGAGCTCAAGTGCGTAGGGATGCTCTGGTGCACGAAAGAATTTTTCCGCCGAGGCTGTTTCCACAACTTCGCCATGGCGCATCAAGGCCACGGTGTCTGCTACATCCTTAACAACGGCTAAGTCATGGGTGATTAACAAAACCGCCATCCCAAGCTCTTTCTGAATATCAGCCAAGAGCTTTAACACTTGCGCCTGAACGGTCACATCCAGAGCTGTGGTCGGTTCATCCGCGATCAGTAACTCTGGCTCGGCCGCCAAAGCGATGGCAATCATGACGCGTTGCTTCTGGCCGCCAGAGAATTGAAACGGATAATCATCCACTCGGCGCGCAGGCTCTGGGATCCCAACACGCTCGAGCCACTGAATCGCCCGTGCGCGTGCGGCTTGCCCGCGAAGCGTTGTGTGCGCCTCGATCGCCTCAATGATTTGCTGACCAATGCGCATCACTGGGTTCAGACTGGTCGCAGGTTCCTGGAAGATCATTCCAGCACGCCCACCACGCACATCCCGCATCGCCGCTTCGGACAGCCCCATTAGCTCAGTGCCTTCTAACACAACGCGTCCACGTGTTACCCGCAGCGCCTCAGGCAACAGTCGAAGCAAGGCCATTGCCGTCATGCTTTTTCCAGAACCAGACTCACCGACTAAAGCAAAGGT
>CAMCWG010000109.1 GCA_945882005.1 Bordetella parapertussis | reverse complement strand
TTTGCATGGCAGTGGGCAAGACGCGTTAAGCCAATCACGCGCAACCGGAGACGTACTCTACCGTGTCCAAAGTTTGGATCAAGCGCGTACAAAGGTTTTTGTTGAACTGACCTATGTTTTGCAAGGGCCTCTTGCCCAGTTTTCGCGGTCAGGTCTGGTGCAGGAGTTCGTGCGCAGGATGATTGCGGACTTTGGCCGTAACGTGGCTGGAGTCATTCAAGATCCTATGGGGCAGCACGTACCCGCATCTACTGCTATAAATCCACTCTCTGTACTTGCCTCGATTCTTTGGTCGCGGATCAAACGGCTATTTGGTGCTAAGTAACCCAGAGGCGACTTAGCCTCCAGAGAGGCTTTTCGCATCATCTGCTAGCGCGGAGCCAGACAGGTGTAGCGTACAGTTAACCAATATCGCGCGATGTGGTTTAGCTGGATCGATGGTGCTCACGGCCGTATTGCTGATGCGCTCAGGCAGGGTGTGCCCATTGAGATCAACACAGCGCTCGAGTAAAGAGTGAATCACCAGCCCATGACTGACTACGATCAGTGGACCATTGAGCGTGGCGTGCAATGTGAGCGCGTGTGCGAGGGCTTCTTCAACCCGGGCATGGAATGTTGACAGCGACTCACCGTTGGGTGGTGCACCTTCCATGCTAATCGGATCGAAGTCAAACGCGTTTTGTGGCTTGCCCCGGAAGTCACCAAAATTGCGCTCCCAGAGCAGGGCTGTGGTTTGCGGTACGAGACCGGTTGCTTTTGAGATGGCTTGTGCCGTTTGCCAGGCGCGCGGCATATCGCTACTCAGGATTGCCGCAGGCTTAAGCGCTTGGATACGTTGCGCGACCAATTCAGCTTGCGCAAGCCCACGGGGCCCGAGTGGCGTATCGGCAGGCTGGATGACGCGAGCGGCATTCAGTAAGGTCTCACCGTGACGAATAAAGTGGATGGTCATGCCGTTGGCGCCTGTAGTTTCGTTATTGCTTGATTGTATCGGGATACGCACTAAAATCTAATTTTTCTTGTGACCACCGGAGGGACTATGAAATTTAGTACAGCCGTTTCGACGTGCTTGTCAAAATATGCGACTTTTTCTGGCCGTGCGACACGCAGTGAGTTTTGGTGGTTTTATCTTTTCACGTTTCTGATCAATTGGATCGCTGGCCTAGCGTTGGGTAATATGATTTCACTGATCATTAGCCTTGCGTTCGTTTTGCCTTTGTGGGCTGCTGGAGCCCGACGCCTGCACGATATCGGACGTACCGGCTGGTGGCAGCTGATCTTCATCACTGTGATCGGGATTTTGGTATTGATTTACTGGTACGCCCAAGAGACAGTGCCGGAGGCGAATCAGTATGGCGTTTATGTGCCACCTTCTGAAGCCTAGCCGTTAGGTAGGGAGGTGGATTTCATGGCGAAAACAACCCAAGAAAAATAGCTGGATCTACACGGGCGTCATTCAGACTCACGTTCCAGTGTAGGTGAGCACCGGTTACGCGACCGGTCGCACCTACTTTTCCCAGAACTTGAGCGCGCTCCAGTTTTTGACCCTCTGTCACGCCAATCACCGATAGATGGCAGAACATACTGATCATGCCCTGTCCGTGATCAACAAAGACTGTTTTCCCATTAAAGAAGAAGTCTCCTGTCAAGATGACTGTGCCCGCAGCAGGCGCTTTGATGGGCGTGCCAGTTGGCGCTGCAAAATCGAGGCCTGAGTGCGGTGCGCGCGCCTCACCATTGAAGTAGCGTTTGGTTCCAAACGGGCTGGAGAGCGGCGCGTCGACAGGTCGATCAAGGATCAAGTTACTTGGATATCCTTGACTGAACTGTTGATACGCGTTGTCTTGCAGAGTAGCTTCGCGTTTATAACGCGCTAAGTCCTCGTCAGATAAATGAACGTGTTTATTACTCTTGAGGGTGATGCGTTGTTCGCGATAGATCTTGTCGCGAACCTCAAAGCTAAGCGAATTTTTTGTGGCTCCTGTTGCGACAGTGATGCTGTGAGTGCCTGGTTTGGTGCTCAGAGGGATCCCTACGACGGCAAAGGATCTCCCAGTGCTATCGCGCGCGATCAAAACACGCTTATCCAGAAAGCGTATGTCGGGTGTTGTGCCTTTGGCTAATTTAGGTGTGATTTCTATCACTGCAACGCCGCCTGGTACCGGCTGATGAAGTGTTACGAGTGGCTGATTTAACGACGCCGCATGTGCTGTCGTTAAAAATAAAAACAAGCATCCGACCCAAGTGATGAGCCGTAGGTGCAGGCGATGCATTATTTTTGCCAGAGATACTGCGTTGGATTATCGGGGCAGGGACCAAATCCGCATACTGCTACCGCACTGATCGTGTTTGCAGCAGCAAGAATGAAAAATAGTCCAATTAAAAATGTGGATAGGATGGTTACAGTGACTGCTTTTGATTGCTGTAGGTGGTCACGATCGATACAAAGCATTGCGACACAAAACAGCATCATGATGAAGAAAGAGATGAATCCCCACGTATAAAAGTGAAGACCAAAGAGCGTCGAGCCGTAGCCGGCGTCACCTGGCGCAATATGCAGTAGAACTTGTCGAACGGAGGCCGTGGCGCCAGCGAGTGCAGAGGCCAGGATGATTGCATAGTGTGTGGCACGCGGTCCAAAACGAATATTGAGCATCATGCCGATGCCTGCGAGTGTGAGCGCTACCCGTTGCAATTGACACAGAGGGCAGGGGAGTTCGTTGAAGGCGATTTGCCAAAAAAGCGCTTCGATTAATGACCCGCATACTGCCGCTAACGCCGCAGCGTTAAGCCAATAGGAGAGCGATCTGCCAAAGTAGGAGCTGTCACCGTCAATGTCTACCAAAGGAGCGCTCATAGTGAAATACTCAATTTGTCCGTCATGTGGTACTGCATCCATAACAGGAAAATCACAAACGTAAAGATCCAGGTTCGGATTGTGTAAGGACGATTGCCGCGTAAGGTAAACCAAATCGCGAGGAGCGCACTTAAAAACGGCAACATCATGACCATACAGGTATTCCTTTAAATTGCGTAGTCGGCGTCAAAGCGTTGTCCAACGTGCAGCGGGTGGCCTACTCCAGACAGCACAATAGCATTCATTCCGAAACAAACTGCACCATCCATACGCGCAAGCGAGCGATAGCTTGCCAAAGTGTCTACGACTTCGGGCGAGCTGCTTGCGGTGTAGGGATTGATATTTGGGATCGGGCAGCGCGGGCAGGGCTTTACGAGGGCGAGCTCAAGTAAGCCAGATGGCGACTGAAGCTGAAGTCGACTTAGATCATCTTCGGTATGTGCCTCTAGATCCTCGAGCACAATGTTTGGACGGAAGCGCAACATATCGACTGCTTCGTGGCCCTGCTCGAGCAGGCGCTCATTCAATATATCCAAACTACGTTGGGTCGCAACGAGAACAGCGAAGCCGTCGCTGAACATGTTGGGTGCGTCGATCTCTTTGGTCCAGTCCTTGGACGAAAGACGCATGGCATCTTTTGCAAAGCGCACCAGTCGAAAGCGCTTTCCTGGAACAGCCAGATACTGATCAAGCCAAGCAGCGGCCTCGTCACCCATGTCATCGGCGAGCAGGGTGTCACGCCAAACGGTGACAGAACGGCTCGCACCCCGTTGACTGAACTCGATCTCCAGTGCCGGTTGGTCCGGTGCTTTCAGTTTTAGGGAGTGGCTGGTGAGTTCTGGGGTGATCCACACCATATGCGGAATCTGGCGTTGAGTCAGAAACAGACCGTCCTGGTCAACGATCATCCACTCACGATCGAACGCCAAGCCTGTGGCGGTAAGAGTCGCCTGGTTGATCTCGATCCCAGCGCAGGATTTGACGGGGTAAATGAATATTTGGCTGATGATTCCGTTGCAGTCTGCCATTTGGTGAGTACCCTGATAATTGTGATGCGTTGTATTCTAAAATGAATCTTGTCTTTACTGTCAGGATTCTGCTATGCCTTCTTTCGACGTCGTCTCCGAAGTTGATAAACACGAACTCACCAATGCAGTCGATCAAGCAAACCGAGAGCTTGCCAACCGTTTTGACTTCAAGGGAACGGATGCAAAGTTCGAGTTGGAGGGCTATGTGGTCACGCAAGTTGCCCCTAGCGCGTTTCAACTAAAGCAAATGATTGATATTTTGCGCGGTCGGTTGAGCGCACGCAGCATTGACGTGCGTTGTATGGATGTTGCGGATCCGCTCGAGAACCTGGGTGGTGCTCGTCAAAAAATCACGGTCAAGCAGGGGATTGAGCAGGCGGTTTCCAAGAAGTTGATTGCGTCCATCAAGGAAGCCAAGCTTAAGGTGGAAACACAAATTACAGGCGATAAGTTGCGTGTCACAGGTAAAAAGCGTGATGACTTGCAAGATGCCATCGCGCTCTTAAAAAAGGCCGATGTGCCTCTACCCCTGCAGTTCAATAACTTTAGGGACTAGAGGCGGTTTTACTCAAGCGTTATCGTCCGCCTGTCTTGGCATCCCCAAACAGGGTAGTCAAGCCGCGAGGCTGCGAACGCCAGTATTGCTTGGGTGCCTTAACCGAGGCACCCAACTCTGCCGCAGCATGCCAGGGCCAACGTGCGTCATAGAGCATGCCCCGCGCTAATGCCACCATATCGGCCTCGCCGTTGACAATGATTTCTTCCGCTTCTTTAGCCTCGGTAATTAAACCGACTGCCATCGTGGGCAGGCCTGTCCCTTTTTTGATCTGCGTTGCCAAAGGAACCTGATATTTTGGGCCCAGAGGTATTTTTTGCTGGTGCGCAACGCCACCACTCGATACGTCGATAAAGTCGCAGCCTAGAGCCTTAAGTGCATTGCCGTATTCCACGCTTTCCTCAGGTGTCCAACCGCCTTCAGCCCAGTCCGTGGCAGAGATGCGTATGCCTAGGCTGACATTTGCTGGCGTCACTGCGCGCACGGCCTCAAAGACTTCCAGAGGGAAACGCATCCGGTTCGCTAAGGAGCCGCCGTAGGCGTCTGTGCGCTGGTTTGCGATCGGCGAAAGAAATTGATGCAACAAATAGCCGTGCGCATTGTGTAATTCGATACCCTCAAAACCGATGCGAATCGAACGCTTCGTGGCTTGCACGAATGCTTCACGAATACGCTTGAGTCCCGCTGCGTCGATTTCTTGTGGGGCGGGCTCGGTGGGTAACTGGGGGATAGCAGACGGTCCTTGTGGAACCCAGCCCCCATCCTTCGGCGCGAGGAGCTGTCCACCCTCCCAGGGGCGCTGGCTCGATCCCTTGCGGCCTGCATGTGCGAGCTGGATCATGATGGGCATATCTGAATATTTCCGAACCGACTCAATCGTACGCTTGAGTGCTGCCTCTGTTTCGTCCGAATACAAGCCCACACACCCGTTTGTGATGCGACCGATTGGTTCGACCCCGGTGGCTTCAATGATGAGCAGGCCCGCACCCGAAAGCGCCATGTGTCCAAGATGAATGGTGTGCCAGTCGGTTGTTAAGCCGTCTTCTGCGGAATACTGGCACATCGGGGCGATCACGATGCGGTTTGCTAGCTTGAGTGGACCGATTGAGATGGGTGTAAACAGTTGGCTCATTACTGAATCCTAAGAGTAGATCGATAGATAGAGAGATGCTAACGGTTGGTTTGGGCTGCCGCAAGTTGTGCGGCCTCCCAGTTCAAAATCATGACTTTACGCTGGGCCCCCCAACGATACTGGCCAGTTTGCCCTGTCTCGCGGATGATTCGGTGGCAGGGCACGAGGTATGCCAGGAGATTGGCACCGATCGCCGTTCCTGCCGCACGTGCTGCACTTGGATTGCCCATTGCTTCGGCGAGTTGCCCATACGACCGAGTTTCGCCAAAGGGGATCTCTAACAGGGCGCGCCATGCTTTGAGTTGGAAAGGTGTCCCGCACAAAATCAGCGCAGGCGGCTTACTTGGACCGTGCGCCGAAAAAATCGACGTTACGATAGCACTTGCCTCGGACTGAGTGTGCTGCACCATAGCCTGGGGCCACAGGTGCTTGAGGATCATGTCGGCTTGCGTGGTAGGACCATCTAGAAAATGCAGCAAACAGAGGCCTTGACCTGTCCAAGCCAATAGGCAGGGACCGAAGGGGCTTTTTGCCGTCCCGTATCGCAGGGATAGACCGCTGCCTTTAGCGCGCAGGGCATTCGGGGGAAGGGCAACCACTTTTAAGGGCATTGTGCTCATATTGCTAAGTGTAATGCAGACCCTACCTTATAATTTCAGGCATCTAAACATTACGGGTGCTAGCACTTGGCACCCTTTGGACTTTAATCATGCATCGCGTGCTCTTGGGCTGTATCGCCGACGACTTTACCGGCGCAACCGATCTGGCCAATAACCTTGTGCGCGCTGGGATGCGTGTGCTTCAAACGGTCGGTGTCCCGACGGCGCCTTTGAGCACAGAAGTCGACGCAGTGGTGGTGTCTCTTAAGAGTCGAACGATTGCGCCTCAGGAAGCGGTGGCGCAATCTCTGCGTGCCCTGCAATGGCTTCAGGCGCAAGGTGCTCGCCAGATTTATTTTAAATATTGCTCCACCTTTGATTCGACTGCACAGGGCAATATTGGGCCTGTCATCGATGCGTTAATGTCAGCGTTGAACACCGACTTCACCATTGCCACACCAGCTTTCCCTGATGTGGGCCGTACAGTGTTCAAAGGCTACCTGTTTGTTGGCGATGTGCTGCTCCACGAAAGTGGCATGCAAGACCACCCGTTGACTCCAATGCAGGATCCCAATCTTGTGCGCGTGTTGGCGCCCCAGACCAAGCGGTCAGTCGGATTGATCGACTATGCCGTTATCGCACAGGGTAAGGATGCCATCCAAAAACGTATCGCAGCGCTTAAAGAACAGGGCGTGGGTGTTGCGATTGTCGATGCTCTTAGCAACGCTGATCTGCATCGGTTGGCACCTGCCTTAGCCGATATGCCTTTAATCACTGCTGGTTCTGGCGTCGCGATTGGTCTGCCCGCAAATTTCGGCATCGCGCCTAACGAGCGGGCCGCAACGTTGCCGCCCGCTCAAGGCTTGCAGGCGGTTATTGCAGGAAGTTGTTCGCGGGCGACCAACGCGCAAGTCGCCGCATTTGTCGCGAGCGGCCGCCCAGCCTACGCAGTCGATCCCCTTCGTATGGATGGGCCTGATGCCCGTGAGATGCTCGTGCGTGAAGTCCTTGCTTGGGCAACTCCGCGGTTGATTGATGGCCCGGTGCTGATCTACTCAACTGCCCAACCCGATGCGCTCAAAGCGATTCAAGCAAAACTTGGTATCGCTGAGGTCGGTGAGTGGGTGGAGCAGACCCTTGCGTTGATTGCACACGGACTAGTGCAAGCGGGTGTTGGACAGTTGGTCGTGGCAGGTGGAGAAACCTCTGGTGCCGTCGTTCAAGCGCTAGGAATGCAGCAGTTGCAAATCGGGGCTCAAATTGATCCAGGCGTGCCCTGGTGTGCCGGGAAGACCAATGTTGACGAGCAAATCCTGCACATTACATTGAAATCTGGAAACTTCGGTACAGAAGACTTTTTGTTGAAAGCGTTTGGAAAGTTATCCTCATGAGCAATCCAGCTGAAACAGCGCATTTGATTTTTTTACGACAGGAAATCTGTCGTATCGGTCGAAGCTTGTTTGAGCGAGGCTACGTGCACGGCTCGACCGGGAATATCAGTGTTCGCGTACCGCAGGCAGATGGCGGTGGTTCTTTGATCACGCCAACAGATGCCTGTCTGGGATTCCTTGAAGCTTCGCGCTTGTCTCGCATTGATGCGCGCGGAGAACAAGTGAGCGGTGATCGGGCAAGCAAGACGCTTGTCTTGCATCGACGTATCTACGATTGCGATTCCGAGGCGGGTTGTGTTGTGCACACACACTCATCCTGGCTCGTTGATTTAACGTTGCGAGGCGTCTGGTCTAAGGATGATATTGTTCCGCCCATCACGCCTTACTATGTGATGAAAGTCGGGCATGTGCCACTGATCGACTATTGTCGTCCCGGTGCCCCAGCGGTCGCTGATGCGATTGAGCGACTCATCTCGTCCCATCGTGCCCGTGGTTTATCGCTTAGAGCGGTGATGTGCGATAAGCTCGGCCCGCAAGTGTGGGGCCCAAATCCTGGTGCCGCGATGGCGACGCTCGAAGAGCTCGAAGAGACTGCGAAACTTTGGTTGCGTGGGGGCTGTACGGCGAAGGCGTTGGATGAAACTTCGATACAAGAATTACGTGAACTTTTTAAGGCTTCTTGGTAAACATGAACATTTTAATTACTGGTGCGGCTGGTTTTCTCGGAACGCTATTGACGCAAGCGCTACTCAAGCGCGGTCAGCTTCGGGGTCGGGCGATCACGTCGCTCACACTTGCTGACTTGTATGCGCCTGCGAGACAAGAAATTGCTTCGCATCCGTTAGTGAAGGTCGATGTTGGCGATTTGCTTGCGCGTGTCGATGCCTTATGCGAAAAAAATTACGACGCTGTTTTTCATTTTGCGTCTGCAGTGTCTGGCGAGTGCGAGGCAGATTTTGATTTGGGTCTGCGCTCGAACCTCGACACAACCAGAAAGCTTCTGGATGCGTTGCGCGCTCAGCAAGCGCGTAGTGGGCAAGCGCCGCTCTTGTTCTTTGCAAGCTCCGTTGCCGTGTTTGGTTCGGATCCAGCAATCCCCTTGGCCGATGTTGTGCGCGATGAGACGCTGCCGACTCCTCAGTCAAGCTATGGCATTCACAAGTTCATTTGCGAGCAACTCATCGCAGATTACACGCGCAAGGGTTATATCGATGGGCGCGTCGCTCGTTTGATGACAGTCTCGGTTAGGCCGGGCCGTCCGAACGGCGCTGCGTCAAGGTTCTTGTCCGGTATTGTGCGCGAACCGTTGTCTGGGATTGCTTCTGTTT
>CAMCWG010000108.1 GCA_945882005.1 Bordetella parapertussis | reverse complement strand
CGAATAAGCCATGTCCAAGATCAGACATCAGCAGGGCTGGTGTTGCACCACCGACCAGACCGCCGGTGTAGCGCATCGGATTCTCGCCGACGTTGCCCGCCCAGTAAGACATGGGTGAGCCGTTTAGAACAATCGGGCCAACCAGTTCAGGCGCTTTTGCTGCAACCAGCATGGCGGCCCAGCCGCCCTGGCAATTACCCATCAAGATGGGCTTGGGGGCTTGTGGATGCGCTTGCGCGATCAGGCGCAAAAAGTGAATCTCAGCATCACGCACATCGGCGATTGTCTGAGTTGGTTCAGGCATTTGGCGAAAAGCAACGAAGTAGACCGGATGGCCATCAGCAAACGCGTCACCGACTTGACTATCCTGTTTAAAGCCGCCAATGCCTGCGCCGTGTCCGGCTCGTGGGTCAATGATCAGTACCGGCGCACGTTCAGGATTAGTTACAACCCCCTGTGGCGGCGTCAGTTTGAGCAGCAGATAATTCACTGGTCGAACCAAATCTTTACCGTCAACGACTACTTCGTATTGGTAGTCAAGTACCGGCGGCATGCCAGCGTCAAGATGTGCGGTGTAGACGTTGCCGCGCTGACGCAGGGCGTTGAACATAAGCGCCTGACGCTGCACGGCGTCTTTCATAAAGTCGCCATACATCTTCAACCAGTCGTTGGGCGTCGCTGCCTGCGAGACATTGGTCGCCTCCCGCGTGAAATCGGACAGCAGCCCTTCGATCTTCTTGGTGTCCGACTGCACTGTTCGTGTCAGTTTCTGAAGGTGCATCGTCGACAATTCAGATACCGTACGCACAGCTTCGCTATGGCTTCTGCTCATTTCTTGTGAAGTCTGAATGACCTTTTCGATACTCGAGTGCAAAGACTCTAGGGGGTTCAGGTCGTTAATATTTTTCAGCATCAGTGACTCCGTTAACGAGTGCAAGGGGGGTAACATGCACACCTTAACGGCCGATTGTTGCTGGCAGATGAAACGCGTGTATTACAACTCGATGAAAAGGTTAGATTTTTTACTATTTCGTGACAGAAGCGTTGCGCACAGTTCGTCAACACTTCAGGCTAATTAACGCGCGTGTCGCAGAGTTGAAGCGGGTGGTACGCGAACGATGTTTGTGGTCACACCAGAGTGTCAAGCGTTATTAGGGGTTAGTATCCCGCGCGCGCACCAAAAGCAAAAATCCGACATCCCACCGTACCCCCACCACAGTAAATCGACGGCTTCGTTGTGCGACCCTATGCACTGACTAACACGGGCAAACCAGGACGCATGAGAGAAGCGCGAGTCCTTACAAGCACTTGATCATCAACTCGTTACGACGCAAAAACCAAAGCGTCCAGGGCGGGTCATAGCGTGCAAGTGTTTCAGAACCGACCGCAACTAACTTTTGCTCAAGCATGAACTGTTTGAGTTGTTGCGTGTGTTCAATAATGTCTGGCTCTTTTGCTAGCCCAGAAAACTTCACGACAGCCACTCGGGTAGGTTCAATAGCCACAAGCTTGACCTTGGAGTCGTTTGGGATGGGCAGCGTATCGAGTGTGTACTCCTGGGGCATGATGAATCGGACCGTCCAGCCTAGCTCATTTCCGCTTTGTGTGACTGGTGCTGTCATCGCAATCTTTTCACTTTCCTTAGGAGTTTGTGTGACAGGCGTCGTCATTGCAATGCTTTGTCGCGTTGTATTGCCACCAAAGATGTAGCCGGCGAGTAGCCGAAATCCTGCACTGATTGCCTCGCTGCGTGGTCCGGTTACCGTCACCTCGGCAGCAATCAGTGATGGATATTCGCGGATCTCAAAGTCGCCGGCAGTCAATATTGCGTTGTAAGGCGGTTCTGCAGTAGCCATGGCGGTCTGTCCATAAGTTGTCAGCGTAAAAAGCAAGCAAAATAATATTTTCTTGAGCATAGTCTGGTAGCCAATACCCGACAGCTTTTGTGCCGAGTCGTCATGGTTATCTTAAATCAGTGATTTTAGTCTGAGCCTTAGTGAGGCACTCTACGTGAGGTTAAGGCTAAGTTGAATTTCCGCGTCGTGAGAAGGTTTTAGGTGGTGTTTACATAAAGCGTGTGTGCAATTGCAGTTAAGATTGATATGTTCGACCAACTTAACCATCTTTGGTGCACAACATGTCAGAAAAAAAACAAAGCGGACTAGATCCAAGGATCACTAGCCGCGAATTCAAACTGTTGCTTAATCCCGATGGGCTAGATCGGCGAATAAAGATTGCTCAATTGCAAAGCCTGATCGTGAGTTTTTGTCAAAAAAACAAAGTTAATTTCTTTCATTTAGATAATGCCAACACCGGGCTGCGAAATGTATATTTTTTTGATACGCCCGGCGAGCATTTAAGACGAAACAACTTGATCTTGCGTGTCCGTGAATCTCGCCAAAACGTATGGGTCGATGACTGGTGTGAGGTGACGCTCAAGTGCCGAACGCCCAAACTGAAAGCTTCACTCAAGTTCGATCCTAAGCCCGATACCACCCATAAACACAGGCTGCGTCTAAAAGAGGAAATCTTACGCGCGGATCAGTTGGGCTCGGCACGTCGGATCTATTCCAATAACTCGATTATGGATGCGGTTCCTATAGACAAGGTATTTGAGCGAAAGATTAAGGGGATCACTGGATACTTCCCCGACCTAACGCGCTTGGGTCTGGAGGATGATTTGCCAGTGCGCGTTGTTGGTGGCAGAACGAATAAGGTACTTGAAGCATGTTTGCCAATTGGAAATTTGTCTTTTGGTGATGGCGTACAAGCACACTGCGATATCGGAATCTGGATGCGGAGTGTTGGCGAACCGATCATTGGTGAATTGGCTTACTCTTATCGCGTTACGGATGCGAATCGCGCTGACTCTAAGGCGCACAAGCGAGCAGACAAGTTTTTTGAAAAACTCCAGCTTGCGATTCCTGACTGGCTTGCCACTGGCACCACCAAGACCGCTTTGATTTATGGAAAGCCCGAATGAGTCAGGAGTCGCCCAACGCTGCTAACCGAGATGTATCGACAAGAGCGACTGAAAAAGTAAGCTTGGTCGCGCTCTTTGTCGAGTTTCTGTTAATCGGTGCGGTCAGCTTTGGCGGTGGTATTGTCGCTTACGAAAAAATCTTGCTCACCGAAAAAAAGAAGTGGTTGAGCCAAGACGAATTCATGGCGGCGCTGGCGATTAGTCAGACAATGCCAGGGTTGAATTCTGTCAATCTAGCGATATTGGCTGGCGATAAATTGCGCGGTACGTTAGGAGCCTTTGTTGCGATGCTTGGCTTGATTTTGCCTGGGTCACTATTCGTCATGATTGCAGGCTACGCCTACACAGAGGGGCAAGATCATCCGATCGTTAATCTCTTGTTGGCGGGTATTGCTGCGTGTGCCACAGGATTGTTGGCTGCGATCACCTATAAGCTCGGGGCTGATCTATTTAAGCAGCTTAGGCCTTTACTCATTATCGTCACGACCTTTATCTTGATGAGTGTCCTTCATTTGTCTCTGATTTGGGTGCTGCTGATTATGGTGCCCGTTGCCCTTGCCATCTATAGGCCAAGGGGGAACTGATGAGTGTTCTGATTCATCTCTGCCTCACCTTTGGGATGCTATCTCTGTTGGCCGTTGGGGGTGGCACCGCCGTCATTCCAGAAATGCAGACAGTGTTGAAGTCAAGTTTTAATATCGACCACACGACATTCGTACACGTATACAGTTTGGGGCAATTAGCGCCGGGCCCCAATATGTTGATGGTCTTGATCTTTGGCTTGCAAATTGCAGGAATGTTGGGTGCTGGGACAGTGCTCGTATCGTTTTTTTTACCGTCTAGCATCTTGTGTCTGATGATCGGTCGACTCTGGACGAAGGTAGGCGAGAGCCCCTGGCGCCGAGCGGTTCAGAATGCGCTGGAACCTATCTCGATTGGGTTAATGTGCTCGGGCGTGTGGTCAGTGGCGAAGGCTTCAATCAATGGACCACTCTCGGCAGGTCTGGCCGTACTTGCTTTAGTCGTGATTTTGTTCAGTCGCCTAAATCCGGTCTATATGATTCTTGGGGCCGGGGGCGTTGGAGCCTACTTGATGCACGCTACCGGGATTGCGTAACACGTCCGACCTCCTGCCATCCCCAAATCTTTAAATCTTCGCGCTCAAAACTGACCTCTCCTCCGTACACGATCGCTGGCTGTAAGCTTTGTGTCTTAGCGAGATTTTGCCATTTTCGTAATCCGCGAGACCAGTCTTGTGCGTAGGTGCTTCCAGACTTTATTTCGATGGGTTGTAGACCTTGAGGAGTTTCGAAGATCAAATCGATTTCATTACCCGTGTTGTCACGCCAAAAGTACAAGTCCGGGGCAAGGCCGCGGTTCAGCTGTTGCTTGTAGAGCTCACTCACCACCCACGTTTCAAAGAGTGCGCCGCGGGCGGCGTGTGTTTCAAGCGAGTCCGCATCACGAATACCCATGAGCCATGCCGCTAAACCAGAGTCGAGGAAATATAACTTCGGCGCTTTTACCAACCGTTTGCCATAGTTGCTGTGATGAGGACGCAACAATGTGATGATGTAGCTAGTCTCCAGGACGCTGAGCCACTGCTTGGCTGTGACAGCACTAACGCCGCAGTCTGCACCGAGTGAGGCGAGATTCAACAATTGACCACTTCGAGCGGCACACATTTTGACGAAGGTTTGGAATTGTCCTAGGTCTCTGACGTTCACCAGTCGGCGGACATCTCTTTCTATGTACGTGGCAATGTAATTGCTGAACCAGTCCGCTGGTGCGATTGGGCGATCATAAAGAGCTGGGTAGCCGCCTTGGAATAATAGTTGACCGAGTGAGTCAGGTAGCTTGTTTACGGCAGCCATCTCGCCCGCGTTAAGCGGCAAGAGTTCGACTCGTGCTACTCGACCCGCCAGCGTTTGCGTAATGCCTTCAATCAGATCGAATTGCGCAGAGCCGGTTAGTACAAAATCTCCCATTAGTTTTCGACCGTCTACCCAGCCTTGTAGCCACGAGAGCAATTCCGGGCATCGCTGAACCTCATCCAGAATCGCGCCTTTTGGGAAGCGAGCTAAAAATCGCTTTGGATCATTTGAGGCAAACTCACGCTCATCTGGATTTTCGAGAGAAACATAGGGCTTCTCACTAAAAATTGCTTTTGCGAGGGTAGTTTTTCCGGCTTGACGAGGGCCGGTAATAGCAACGAGCGGAAAGCCTTGTGCGAGGCGGGCAAGTGTGGGAGCGGCGTCACGAGGTATCATATTACAAATATAAATTTCAATTTTCGATTTGTATATTTTATCTCGAACTGATCTCTCCTTTGGGTGACTATTCAAGGACTTAGTCCCTTTATATGAGTTTATCTACCGATTTTGCCCGCACCACTTCACCGGAGTTGAATTTCTCGTGGTTCTCTTCGACCTCGTCTAGGTCATAGAGATAGTTGACCATTAGGCCGGCCGATTCTCTTAAGCCCTTTTTGGATAGGTCCGCTTCCCAGTTAAGCCGGTAAAGTCTCGCGCCATTTCCAAGGTGAAACTTCGCTACTGGACTACCCGAGCGATGGGTAGAGAAATGGAGCAGATAGATCGCACACAAAGTTTGTAGTGCATCTTTTTCAATATCGGTGGCACTCGAAGGGACCCACCCCTCGGCGACACGCTGGGCAACGGTTTTGCCTTTGAGGCTAATTTGCCGAAGCGCTTTGTCGAATTTTTCAGCTACAACGGCGTCTTTCTCTAGTGCGGTGAGGTCTACTGGTTTAGAAATCCAGTCAACAAACCCAGGGATCGGAGATAAGGTGATAAAGGTTTTTAAACTGGGAAACTCCGCTTTAAGTTGATCAGCGACACGTTTGATAAGAAAGTTCCCGAGTGAAACACCACGCAGGCCAGGCTCGCAATTACTAATGGAATAGAAAACTGCAGTCTTGAATTTTGAGGACTCACTGGGTATCGATTTCTTGTCGACCAGTGGCCCGATAGCACCTGGGATCTCAGATACTAAAGCGACCTCAACAAAAATCAGAGGCTCGCTTGGCAGCTGGGGATGAAAAAACGCAAAACAACGACGATCCGGCAGAAGTCTGCGTCTTAAATCATCCCAACCGTCGATGGCGTGTACCGCCTCGTGATGAATGATTTTCTCGAGCACCAAGGCTGGCGAATTCCAGTCAACGCGATGCATCTTCAGGAAGCCAGGGTTAAACCAAGAGGACAACAGATGCCGGATATCGTAATCCAGCGCTGCTAAATCGCGTCGCTTGTCTAGCAGTTTTAATATCTCTCGCCGCATCGTAAGGATAGTTTTTGTTCCCTCAGGTGCGCGATTAATGCGTCGTAGCAACTCTTGTCGTGGTGACTCAGTGGCGCGGGTTAACTTGATTAGGTTTTGCGCGTTTGCTTCGCCCGCGTAGGCAGCCGCTGCTTCTAGTACGGTTTTTGGATTTGGATTGAATTTTTCAGCGAGTAGTGCGTAAAACTCTACTCGCCCTTCATGGTCGAGTGTGGAGTAGTGACGAATGACATCATGCGCCATACTTGAGCTATTTGCTTCACCCGGACCAGACATGAGTCGCCTGACCGCCTGATTCACTTTCGTCAGATTCCGCGAGCGGACAATGTTCTCTAATAAAGTCATGACGAGCCTCTGTGTCGTGTGCGGCTAGCCATCATTGGTCATGCGCCGTCACTGCTAATGTGCGGACTCAGTTCTTAAAAAAAGAAATGAATTCTTGATAGGTCTCTTCTGGCGCCTGCTCAGTTGGATAGTGTCCGCACGATAACTCAACCATTCGAACAATATTTTCGCAATACTTTGGCCACTCGATCCGCGGGTCGTGGTGGTGCGACGTGTGGCTCTTGGCCCCCCACAATACCAGGGCTGGTGCCTTCACTTTTCGACCTGAGTCGAAGTCCGCCGTATCCATTGGCAAGTCAATTTTGAAGGCTGCACGGTAGTCCTCGCAGACCCCATGAATATTTTCTGGAGTGCAGACGCGGATGTATTCAAGGATTTCCGCTTCCGTGAAACCGCCCTTGCCGGGACCTTGTTTCATTAACTTGTCGCGAATGTAGAACTCTTCATGGCCACGCAGCAAGCGCTCCGGAAATCCTTTTGGTTGGGCCATGAACCACCAGTGATACAGATCCATTGCCATCTGCGCTTGAATATCCTTGAAGACGCAGTGCGTCGGGAGGATATCCAGAAACGCGACACGCGTAACCTTATCGGGATGATCCATCGCAAGACGAAAGGCTGTACGTGCACCGCGATCGTGTCCCGCCAAGGCAAAGCTTGTGAACCCCAGTTGCGCCATGACCTCTACTTGGTCCTGCGCCATACGTCTGAAGGAATAGTTACTACTATCTGCTAGACCCTCAGGTTTACTGCTGTCTCCGTACCCTCGCAGATCGGTCGTGACGACCGTGAAGTGCTCGGCCAGACGAGGCGCGATACGGTCCCAGCTCATTTGGGTAAGTGGGTTGCCATGAAGTAATAAGAGCGCAGGACCAGATCCACGCTTACGCCCCACGATACTGACACCGGCGTCCGATGTTGGCAGATTAAACGATTCGATAGCGGCAGACATGTGGGTTCCAGCGGATAGATAGATAAGCAACGATACAGCGGGATGCCAGGTTTAACAATCCCGCTGTATTGGCTAGCTATTTAAATATCAGCGGCCTCAAGCCTTGGTGGGCCGTGTCGTCATCAAGCTCGCGATCATTGATCAAGATTTGCAGGGATGCTATCGGCTGCACACGCCATTGTTGTTTACAGCGATGCGATTCCTCTTTGTGCAACTAAAATTAGCATGCGACCCAAAAGTTGCAACTAAAACATTGCAACCTAGTAGGATGTTCATCAGTTAACTCAAGTCTTCTACGAGCGATGCGAGTGTCTCGGCAGGTAGTGTCTCGACGTGAGAAGGGTATTCTTTATGATCACAGCCGACTTTGATTTGCGCACCAACCTTCAGCGCCTTCTTCATCGCATCCGTCAATTCAAACCTTAAAAAATGGACGGAAGATGTTTTCTCTGCGGTTGTTCGATCCAAATCCTCGTTGGCAATCGCATATACCCGTGGTTGACCTTCCACTTCAATGAACACACGATGCTCAATACCAATTAGCTTGGCCAAGGCCACCTTCCGGTCCACTTCGTTGGTGTACTCAAGCTTCATTGTTACTTTGAAGTTACTGCCGTCCGGCACGAGCGCGTTGTAAGTCTCCATCTCTTCTTGAATGCTTTCATCTTCGAAGATTTTTTCTACGCGGAGCATCTCTTGTATTTGATATTGCATCAAATACTTGTTTTCAAAAATTAGATTGAGATGTTCGCCCAGAATGACTGTTCTCTTTTTACGCTCAGCAATGGCGCGCTGGCGCATTTCTGGCCTGGCTTTGTAATACGCTTCCAGACTTAATAGTTCGTCGCGCTGAATTTTTCCCATGATGATCTCTAGCAAATTTCTTGATGATTAATTAAAGGTTGTACGCTTTGGCCAGCAATGAAATTGGATGCACCATTTGAGACTTTTTCATGCCGCCTTCTTCCATACCTTGCTCGATATGATGACCTGCTAGCTGACAGTCCGAGCTGATGTAGTCGGGCTCTGTACTGGCCATATTTTTAAATACAGGTTTTCCGATCTTCATGGCCGTTTCGTGAAATTCTTTTTTCACGCCCCATGTGCCCGCATGTCCTGAGCAGCGCTCCACGACATGTACCTCTGTTCCGGGAATCATTTGCAAGGTTTCTGCGGTTTTCTTGCCTACGTTTTGGACGCGAAGGTGACAAGGAACGTGGTAACTGACTTTGCCCAATTCGGTTTCGAAGTCAGTTTTCAATAAGCCGTCCTTGTTGCGAGCGATGAAATACTCAAAAGGATCCCACATCGCCTCTTTAA
>CAMCWG010000107.1 GCA_945882005.1 Bordetella parapertussis | reverse complement strand
GGGTGCAATCAAATCACCGAGCGCATTCCACGAACCAATGTCACTCCAACCGATCGAGCAGGCTACAACTGCCGCGTGGGTTGTTTTTTCCATGAGTGCGTAGTCAATCGAAATGCTTTCGGCTTCTGCAAAGGTAGTTGCATCGAGCTCGATTTGATACTGATCACTTCCTTCGACACGGCGTGACACTGCAAGGCTTTTTTCAACGGCATCGAGCACCTGCGGCGCAAAGCTCTTGAGCTCCGTCATCGCAGTCTTGGCCGTCATGCAGAACATGCCAGAGTTCCAGAGATATTTACCGCTATCGACATACGACTGTGCGGTCTTAAGGTCTGGCTTCTCGACAAAGCGCTTGACGGTGTGGCCTTCGGATTCGATATAGCCGTAGCCTGTTTCTGGTGCTTCAGGTTTGATACCAAAGGTCGTGACTTTGCCGGACTCTGCCAATTTGACAGCGGTTTGCACAGCTTGGGTAAACGCCTTGAAATCACCAATTAGATGGTCTGCCGTCAAAAACAGCATGATCGCATCGGGACCGTATTGTTTTTGGATCGTCAACGCAGCGGCAGCAATCGCAGGCGCTGTGTTGCGACCCTGGGGCTCAAGAATGAAACCGAGCGGCATGGGGATGGGGCCCGTTTCACGGTACTCATCCGCTGTCTTAAAAAACAAATCGCGGTTGGTGACGGTTAAGACCTCGACCACGTCGGGCAAGCTCTTGGCACGCAAGAAAGACTTCTGCAACAAGCTCTGGCCATCTGCCAGGCGTATAAAAGGCTTAGGGTGCTGCTCGCGCGAAACGGGCCACAATCGTGTGCCGGCGCCACCAGACAGAATCACAGGGATAAGTTTCATGCTTAACCGTCAAAACAGGAGTTCCGGCATTATCGCATTTCAGAGGCGGGAATGCGCCCCAGCTAGCCAAGCTCGTTAGGGGCATGGAAGCCTTATTAGAGAAGTGCCAACGCAGTCCTAATTTGTTGCACGCTTTGCTCCCAAGACTGATAAGAGAGGCTCGTGCTTTTGGGGTGCGTGCCGGCCTGATACAGCTGCAGCCAGGTCTTGAGGCACTCTGCGGTGTCTTCGGATGTGTTGCCGGGGAAATAAAACCCGGCCTCGCCGGCAACCTCCCGAAAGACTGGGATGTCGCGCAAAACAACGGGTAAGCCGTGTTGAGCGGCTTCAATAATCGGCAGACCAAAGCCCTCGCCCTCGCTGGCGGCGATCAAGGCTGTACTGCAGGCGTAAATGCGTTCAAGATATTCGTCGCTGACGCCCTGCAACCAAATCAGGCGTTTGCCCAGGTCTTGGTGGGACTTCAGGGTGCGCACCAACGG
Organism: Bordetella parapertussis; assembly: GCA_945882005.1. Classification (GTDB taxonomy): domain Bacteria; phylum Pseudomonadota; class Gammaproteobacteria; order Burkholderiales; family Burkholderiaceae_B; genus Zwartia; species Zwartia parapertussis_C. The sequence goes on along the minus strand of CAMCWG010000107.1, from coordinate 7,594 downwards.
ATCGATATTCCAGCCGACCTTACCCACGATCACTAGGTTGACGTCTGAACCGCCAAGCCAAAGCCGAGTGAAAGCGTCGACGATATGACGATAGCCTTTGCGGGGCTCGAGCGTACCCACCATCAAAAAGCTAGGTCGAGTCGATAACTTGGCGAGTGTATCGGGTGCGTCTGCTGGCAGTCCCTTGGTGGGGGCGGAGTTGTTGAGGTCTGCGCCTAGATGGAAGTAGGTAATATCGAAATCAGCAGATGTAGAAATTCGGTTATCTTTCAGCCAATTTCTGTAATCATCTGCGATTGTCTTCGAAATACACAAAACACCATCGAACTTAACCAGCGCACGCAACCAGCGTTCGTGAAAGCCTTTATGCGAGGGCGGAAAGTATTGTGGGAACTGGATGGGGAGCAGGTCGTAGATAACAAAATAAACCTTAACGCCGGCTTCTTTTAGTTTAGTCAGGTAGGCTTGTTCTTTAAGTGTGGTCACGCAAGCAAAGTCGAGACCAAAAAATACGTCGCCTGCCGTGATTTGGATGGGACTGGGGTCTGGATTACGCGTGACGGACAAGTCGCTCGCCGAGGTCTGCTGAACGATCGCGGGCTTAAACCCGACGTGGCGATCCACATAAACAGCCTGGACGGTAAAACCGGGCGGGGGATTTTTAAGCAGCTCCATCAAAATACTGCGCGTGACCCGCTGAATCCCTGTTTTATGGTCCTCCAGGACGAAAAAAGAGACGTCGACAAATAAAGTCTTAGGATTCGGGCTTGCACGAAACTGAACGACACGCGGTTTGACCAAATACCAGTCAAACAACTTGGTTTGAATATTGCGCACAAACGGGTCGACCCGGGGATAGCGGGTGACAATCGACTTCAGCACCTTTTTGCTCACACCACCGGTGCACACATCATATAAATACTTAACCGTGGACTTGATCATATTTTTATTTATTGAGCTCGGGAGCAAAGTTCGCAATGGCGATGCAGAAGTATAATCCCCGCTTCGAATGCAAACCGGGACGAAACGTGTCGAAATCAGGAACAACGCACACGGCAGTGGTCACAGGGATCACTGGACAAGATGGCGCATATTTAGCTGAATTACTGTTAGGTAAGGGCTACAAGGTTTACGGCACCTACCGCCGCACCAGCTCCGTCAACTTTTGGCGTATTGAAGAGCTTGGCATTCAAAATCACCCCAATTTGCATCTGGTCGAGTACGACCTGACGGACCTGTCGTCCAGCATCCGCTTATTGCAGACGTCTGGCGCAACCGAGGTCTATAACCTCGCGGCCCAAAGTTTTGTGGGCGTGTCGTTCGAGCAACCGCTCACGACCGCTGAAATCACAGGAATTGGCCCGGTTAACCTGCTGGAAGCCATCCGCATTATTAACCCCAAGATTCGTTTTTATCAGGCCAGTACCTCAGAGATGTTTGGCAAGGTACAGGCGATTCCGCAAATCGAAGACACTCCGTTTTATCCACGCAGTCCTTATGGCGTCGCCAAGCTGTACGCACACTGGATGACGATTAATTACCGTGAAAGCTACGGGATTTTTGGGACGAGCGGCATTCTGTTCAACCATGAATCGCCGCTGCGCGGTCGTGAGTTCGTCACGCGCAAGATCACGGACTCGGTTGCCAAGATCAAACTCGGCAAGCTCGACGTGCTAGAACTGGGCAACATGGATGCCAAGCGCGACTGGGGCTATGCGAAAGATTATGTAGAAGGTATGTGGCGCATGCTGCAAGCCGACGAGCCTGACACGTTTGTGTTGGCGACTAACCGCACTGAAACCGTACGTGACTTTGTAACGATGGCCTTCAAAGCCGCAGACATTGCACTGGACTGGAAAGGTAGCGCAGAACAAGAGCAAGGGTTTGATACGAAAACAGGCAAAGCGCTTGTGCAGATCAACCCCAAGTTTTATCGGCCCGCAGAAGTTGAGCTGTTGATTGGCAACCCCGCGAAGGCCAAGGAAAAACTTGGCTGGGCACCAAAGACAACGCTTGAAGAGCTCTGTCGCATGATGGTGGTCGCAGACCTCGCGCGCAATGAGCGCGGATTCTCGTTCTAAATGACCACAGCGCAGCGCGTGATGCCGCTCGATCACGATCGTCGCGTACTAGTGACTGGCCTGCAGGGCTTTACTGGCTATCACCTAGCCAACGAGCTCGAGGCCAATGGCTACGAGGTCTGGGGGCTGGGTGATGTCACCCCCACATATCCACGCTGCGTCAAAGCAGACCTCTTGGATATCGCATCGCTTAAGCAAGCGGTGCTTGCCGCCAAACCGCACTATGTCATCCATCTGGCCGGCGTTGCGTTTGTTGGCCATGGCCAACCCAAAGCGTTTTACGACGTAAACCTGGTCGGCACCCGTAATCTGCTTGAAGCGCTGGAACCAGTCGCTGCAGATTTGCGCTGTGTGTTGCTTGCGAGCAGCGCAAACGTTTATGGCAACTTGCAAGGTGGTTTGCTTAGCGAAAGCAACCCCGTGAATCCGGCAAACGACTATGCCGTGAGTAAGTTGGCGATGGAGTACATGGCCAAGCTTTGGTTGCCCAAAATACCTGTTGTGTTGGCGCGACCATTTAACTACACAGGCATTGGTCAGTCAGAGAGTTTTTTGATTCCCAAAATCGTTTCCCACTTCGTTCGCAAACAAAGCGCCATCGAACTTGGCAACATGGATGTGTGGCGCGAGTTTAATGATGTACGGGATGTTGCACACGCCTATCGCAAATTGATTGAAGCCGCACCGATCGGACGAACGATTAACGTGTGCTCAAGCAACCTGGTGTCGCTGAAAGAAGCGCTTGCGTTGGCCACGGAACTGACCGGCCACAGCATTGAAGTGCGTATCAACCCGCAGTTTGTGCGTGCGAACGAAGTATTAAAGCTTGGCGGTGACACCACACGCCTTAAACAGTTTGTACCGGATTGGCAGCCGCGCCGTCTGCGCGAAACACTCGCCTGGATGCTGGACGCCGCGTCATGATGCACGTGGGCTTCGGTGTGACGGCCTTCTGCAAAGCCCTGGCCGGTGGCTCACAAGACGGCATCAGTCACTACACCCAAGAATTGATCACGCAGTTTGCGAAACGCGCAGAGCTTAATCTGCAGCCGTTTTCGTTTGCTGTGGGCGCGCAGGACATAAAAGAACTAGATCGGAAGGTGTTTGAGACGGCAACGCCTCCACATGTGCCACATTCAGTGTTACATCTTGGAAAATATCCTACAGGTGCACTGTACTCTGCATTTACGGGTGCTGATTTTCCTGGCATCAGCAAGCTGGGAAAAGTGGATCTCATTCACGCCACCGATCACTACATACCCCGCGCGAAGTTTGCACCAATGATTGCAACGCTGATGGATGCGATTCCTTTCTCGCATCCAGAATGGTCAAGCGGTCGGTTCCGTGGCGCAAAAAACGCACTATGGAAAAAAGCGATCAGCTGGGCTGATCACATCATTACGATTTCAGAATACTCAAAGCAAGAGCTTTGCAAGTGGACGGGCGTAGCAGCAGAGCGGATCAGTGTGATCCCACTTGGGGTCGATGCACGGTGGTTTCGTGAGGTGACGGCCGAAGAGTTTGCGCTGGTCCGCGTGAAGTTCAAACTACCGTCGCAATACTTTATTTCGGTCGGCACTTTGCAGCCGCGCAAGAACGTTGGTGCAGTCATCACCGCACATCGTGCAATGTCGCTTGCGGAACGCAAACAAACACCGCTCGTGATTGTTGGTCGAGCTGGCTGGAAGTGCGAAGAAGAAATTAAACAGATTGAAGCAGATGCACGAACAGGAGCAATCATTTGGCTACAGCATGTATCGGATGCAGAGTTGCTGCCAATTGTTAAAAGCGCAACTGCGCTTGTATTTCCCTCCCTCGCGGAGGGATTTGGGCTACCAATATTAGAGGCCTATGCGGCTGCCGTACCAGTGATTACGTCTAACACCACTTCTATTCCAGAGGTCGCTGGCGATGCGGCATTAAGCGTGAATCCCTTAGATATAGACGGCATCACGCAATGCCTGCAACGGCTTGTAGCCGATAGCGAGCTGCGAGAGAAGCTTGTTGGTCTTGGCAAAGTACAAGCGCGCGGGTTTAGCTGGGATAAATGTGCGGACGCAACGTTGTTGCGCTATCGGCATGTACTGTCTTAACGGCCCATTAAGTTGACAAACGGCCTTTGCGGAACACTAAAAAGCGACGATAGGCGTACACGCTAAAAAAGCTAACACCTATTGCTGAAAGTTTTGCACCATTTGCATCCTCTGCAATGAGCACTGTGTATAACTTCACCGTCGCGTACGTTACAACCGTACCAAATAGACCTGACGAAGCAAACAATACTGCTTCAAAAAACTTTTTATTTTTTAACCACCCATCACTAAAGATGTGGCGGCTGATTAAAAAATATGCAACGACAAGACCTGCCAAGTAACCAAAGACGGCTGCCTGAGGCAAGGTCAAATCAGTTGCTTGAACAAGCCACCAATACACACCGTAATCAATCACAAGCGCGATGGCGCTCGCGCCGAAATACTTTAAAAACGGCAATAAGAATTTTTGGTAAGTAAAGCGTTGCACAACCTTCATTTGTCTTTAACCGATTTATTGATTTTCAGCTGCGGCTGCGCCAACGCAACTAATAACAAGCTAAGCACGCACCAAGCCACATACGCCAGCCGCAATGGTGACACTTTTGGAAAACCTCCTACGAACTCGCGAAAGATCGGACTGAACTCTGGCACATACCAACACAACAGCTCGAGCTGGCTTTTGTTTTCTCCACAAATGCCTAGTTGCAAATTCCCGTAGAGATATCCTTGTACACAAACCCAGCCACTCAATGCGAGCACAGCCGTGAAGACAACCCGTAAGCGCCAAGGCGAGGCCATCAAAGAAAAAAAGTGCGCCAATATCAGTGCCGCTGGAACAGAGGCGAAAAGAAAAAATCGTGGCCCCCAGAACTGCCCACCGTACCAACCGTACCAGCGCGAATAGGTGAGGATCAGCCCTAGCAAAAACACCAAACAAAGATCAATCATGTTCACATTATCTTGGTTGGTTGCTTCGACCTTAGTCAGCTTCCACCGCAGCAGCAAGCTGGGTGCAAAAAATGCAAGGCCTTTACCGAACGAAAACAGTATTGACAGCAATCCGAACACAATCGGGTAACTAAATCCGGGCAACCCCGAATAAGGCATCAGGGTTTTTTCGGCTCGCTCGCCAGCGCTCAGATACGGGCTAGAAAAGATAGACCCGTACTTAAACAAGTTATCTGCCGCCATCAACGCCAAAGGCATGAGAAAAATGAGTAAGTACAGCGGGTTGCGGCGCCGAATGCTCACGTACAAGAGTGCAAGACCCAAGGCCGGCAGGGTAGCTGGCGTCTGGGCAGCACCTATACCTAGCAGAATGATTGCAAATGGGAGGCGGCGCTGCTGAAGAAATAGAAATCCAACCGTCAGGGCACAGACAGACAAGACTTCCCCGTAGTAGTACCGGAGATGGTGGGGAAACATTGTTGCAGCCATTAACAACAGCACGCTGACAAAGCGTGACTCTTTTGGAAGTAGCCGCCACAGGCTGATCAGCATCAAGCCGAACACGATGAGATTGAAGTAGGAAACTGCGGCCTTCTCAATCCCAACCAAAAAGCCCAAATAATGCATCGGCGTTGAAAGAAGCAATTGCAAGGACGAGAATTTATCTATCGGCTTCTCACCCGACAGAATCCTGAGTAGATCGGCATAGCGTGCCGCCCCGTCTCCATCAATGACCGGCGATAAGGAAATTGCTAACAACACAAAGCCCAGAACGAGCCAGCCGATATAAAAGGTAGAAAGGTTCCGCTTGACCATTAGTTGCCTTGGAGTGTGGGCGATTAGGTTAAACAATATTTTGGGTTTAGCCTGAAATTGTATCGTTTCAACTGCCTACCCAGCCCAAGCCTATAGGTTGGGGCTACCAAGTTAGGCATAAATACTCGATACAATGCCAGATTAGTTAGTCAGGCTCGCCCTGAAGCGTGCAACACCAAGCTATTTAGAAGCCCCCTGTTTACCCCCGCTTGTTAAATAAAGAATAACTATGCAAAAAATCGTCATCATTGGCGCCGGGCCTGCAGGCCTAACGGCAGCCATTGAGCTCCAACGAGCAGGTATCCAGGACATCACCATTCTTGAAGCTGACAGCCAGGTTGGCGGGATTTCCCGCACGGTCAACTACAAGGGCAATCGCATTGATATCGGTGGACATCGATTTTTTTCAAAATCAGACTGGGTCATGAACTGGTGGGCGAACATTCTGCCCATCGCTCCAGATAGTCAGGACCAAGCCGTCAACTTAAGGTATCAAGGTCAGTCTCGCGCTGCGCTACCCCCTCAGACAGCGTCAGAGGGGCACGCAGATAAAGACGCGATTATGTTGGTGCGTAATCGTTTGTCACGCATCTATTACAACAGAGAGTTTTTTGATTACCCGCTCAAGCTAAATGTAGAAACGCTTCGCAAACTAGGCTTATATAAAACCATCACCTTTGGTCTGAGTTATGTTGCGGCTAGAGTCCGGCCCATTAAGCCCGAGCAATCTCTCGAAGACTTCCTAATTAATCGATTTGGCAAATTACTCTACTTACAGTTTTTTAAAGAATATACGGAAAAGGTTTGGGGCGTTCCCTGTTCGCAAATCAGTGCTGAGTGGGGGGCTCAACGCATCAAAAGTCTCTCAATTACAAAAGCACTGTTGCACGCGGTCAAATCGGCTATCGGCCTAAACAAGAATAGCGCTGCGCAAACATCATTGATCGAACACTTTGTCTATCCAAAATTTGGGCCTGGCCAAATGTGGGAGACAGCTGCTGATCTATTCAAAAAAAATGGCGGCATCCTAAAACTGAACAGTCGCGTTTCAAAGATCGATATAGAGCATGATCAAGCATGTCGTGTCCATTTTGTTGACGGGACTGGTACGTTATCGCAGCTAGACTGTACACAAGTCATATCGACGATGCCCATCAAGGATCTCGTTGCTGCTTCAGCTTCGCGCTGGTCTCCTGCTATACAAAAAACTGCGCATGACTTGGCGTATCGAGATTTCATTACCGTTGGGCTACTTTACCCGACATCAAATCTACCTCGTACCCTGTTAGACAACTGGATTTACATTCAGGAGCCCGGCGTCCAAGTAGGGCGGGTGCAAGTGTTCAATAACTGGAGTCCTTTCATGGTTGCACAAGAAGGGACCACCTGGCTTGGACTTGAATTCTTCTGCCGCGAAACGGACGACCTTTGGAATTTGACCGACGACGAGCTTAAACAACTGGCACAAAAAGAGATGCTTCAAATTGGACTGGTGTCTGTTGCACAAGCCCAAGACGCAGTCGTAATACGAGTACCAAAAGCCTATCCGGGATACTTTGGCGAAGCCTACAAAAACTTTGAGGAAGTTCGTGCGAATCTGGACGAGATCGACAACCTATTTCTTGTTGGCCGCAATGGTATGCATCGCTATAACAATCAAGATCACTCGATGCTAACCGCCAAAGAAGCGGCTGAGCAGATCGCGTCGGGCTCAAT
>CAMCWG010000106.1 GCA_945882005.1 Bordetella parapertussis | reverse complement strand
ATCGCTACGACCGTATCCAGAGGTAATCATTGGTATCTTGTCCGCAGGAACCTTCTCGGTCAAAGCGAAGGTGATACCGGTCGACAACGGCTGAAATACAGTCGCGCCACCATGCTTACCTTTCAAGCGCTCATAACACTCGACACCTCGATCCGTCGCATAAGCAGTTTCACACTCTTCAACGAGGGTCATCACCCCATTGATACCACCACGCGCGTTCACGAGCTTCATATAATCAGCATACCCATTGGCGAACGGCGTCGCATTGGGCGCAACTGGACCGGTACGACCGGTCAAGCTAGGAAAAAACTGCACCTTTTCCTGCGCTGTTGCTACAGTCGAGCTCAACACTCCGGTCAACGCCGCGCTTGCTAGGGCGAGTCCTAAAGTAATCTGTCGAAATTTCATGGATTGTCTCCTGTCGTATTAAACACCGGTTAAAGCAGCGAACGCCCTAGCTCTCTGGGTGTCTTCAGAGTACTGAGGTAGAAAAAATCAATGGGGAAACGGCCACAAACGTAGCTTTTGTTTTCCGATACTCCAAAGCTTGGCTAATCCATGGGGCTCGGCGATAAGGAACCAAACGATTAACGCGCCGAAGATCATGAACTCAGCGTGAGAAATCATTGCGGTAGATACTGTGGCTCCCACAAGACTGCCAACCCAAGGCAAGGCCTGATTTAAGAAAATGGGCAGAACCACAATAAAGGCTGCGCCAAAAAAACTACCCATGATCGAACCCATTCCACCGATGATCACCATGAAGAGCAGCTGAAAGGATCGATCAATCGAAAAGGCGGCGGGCTCCCAGGAGCCTAAGTGCACAAAAGCCCAAAGTGCCCCCGCCACCCCGATGATGAACGAGCTGACTGCAAACGCACTTAGCTTTGCGTACATGGGCCGAATACCGATGACCGCAGCAGCAACGTCCATATCGCGAATCGCCATCCATTCGCGACCGATTGCGCCGCGCACCAAATTTTTAGCAAGGAGCGCGAACGTGACGGTGAAGGTTAGGCAAAACAGATATTTCTCAACGGGTGAATCAACGACCCAACCAAAAACGCTGAGGTTAGAAACTGCAACCGAACCCGATGAGCTGCTATTGGTAAACCAACTAATTCGAGAAAATGCCCAATCGCAAAAAAACTGTGCGGCAAGCGTAGCGACTGCCAGATAGAGCCCCTTGACACGTAGGCTCGGGATACCAAACACGATCCCAACTAGCATCGCGAAGAAGCCACCGCACAGTAAAGACAAAACTAACGGCATATCCTCGATACGGACCGAAACGTTATAGGCCATATAAGCGCCCACAGCCATGAAAGCACCAGAGCCTAGTGAAATCTGGCCACAGTAACCCACCAGGATATTGACACCGATGGCTGCGAGAGACAAGATAACAAACGGAATTAAGATTGCTCGAAAAAGATAGCCATCAGCGATAAGTGGGACGCCGATGAATGCGAATGCAACCAGCGCTAGGACCGCCCAACGATCTTGCGCAATCGGGAAAATCTGTTGATCAGCTCGGTAAGCAATCTTGAACTGGCCATTTTCTCTGTAGAACATGCTCGTCTCCTAGACCCGATCAATAATCTTTTCACCGAACAAACCTTGGGGTCTGAACAGCAGGAACACAAGCGCTAAAACGTAAGCGAACCAGATTTCAATGCCACCACCCACCAGCGGCCCCAGATAAACCTCTGATAGTTTCTCACCGACACCAATAATCAAACCTCCAATAATTGCTCCAGGCACCGACGTCAAACCACCCAAGATAATGACTGGTAAGGCTTTGAGTGCAACCGTTGTCAACGAGAACTGAACGCCGATCTTAGATCCCCAGATGATGCCAGCGACTAAGGCAGTAATACCTGCAACAAACCAAACAATGACCCACATCCGGTTTAAAGGAATTCCGATTGATTGCGCGGCCTGATGATCATCCGCAACTGCTCGCAAAGCGCGTCCGGTTGTGGTTTTCTGAAAAAACAGCGACAGCACAGCTACGAGCGTTGCTGCGATTAATGCAGCGATCAAATCTTCTTGATTAACGAGCAAGCCACCTTGAAACACGTTGTCCAAAACAAATATGGGCTCCTTGGGCATCCCCACATTAATCCGATAGACCGCACTACCAAAAACCGTTTGACCAAACCCGTCAAGAAAGTAAGTGATACCGAGCGTTGCCATTAACAATGTTACAGGTTCCTGATTAACCAAATGACGCAACACCAAACGCTCCACGACCCACGCAAAAATCAACATACACAGCGCGGCTAGGACGAACGCAATCGCATTAGCGAGCAGCAAACTTTCAAAGCCTAACCAACCGGGCACCCACTCTGAAAACCGAGCCATCGCCAGCGCGGCAAATAGCACCATTGCTCCTTGAGCAAAGTTGAAAACACCCGAGGCCTTAAAAATCAGCACGAATCCAAGAGCCACTACCGAATAGAGCACTCCAGCCATTAGGCCGCCGAGCAAGGTCTCCAGGAAAAAAGCCATCTATCTCTCCGTGTTTAGTGCGATGTGCCTAGATAGGCCTGAATCACCTCAGCGTTGGCACGTACCTCATCGGGCGTGCCATCACCAATCTTCTTGCCATAGTCCAGCACTACAACACGATCGCTAATATCCATCACCACACCCATATCGTGCTCAATCAGAACGATGGTTGTACCAAACTCATCCTTAACGTCCATGATGAAGCGGCACATATCTTGCTTTTCTTCGACGTTCATACCAGCCATCGGCTCATCAAGCAGTAACACTTGGGGCTCCATTGCAAGCGCGCGCGCTAAATCCACTCGTTTTTGTAGCCCGTAGGGAAGCTGTCCGACCGCAATCTTGCGGTAGGCCTGAATCTCTAAAAAATCGATGATGTGCTCAACTTTCTCGCGATTCGCAATTTCTTCACGCTCTGCGGGTCCCAAGCGAAGCGCTTGCAACAAAATATTGCTTCGAATGTATAAATTACGCCCAGTCATAATGTTGTCAATCACACTCATGCCCTTAAAGAGTGCCAAGTTTTGAAAGGTACGGGCAATGCCCATTTCAGCGACCTGTCGACTATTCATATGACTGAAGGTCTGACCACGAAAAGTGATGGAACCCGCCTGTGGCGTGTACACCCCATTGATGCAGTTCAGCATCGAGCTCTTACCTGCGCCATTTGGACCGATAATCGCCCTGATCTCATGCTCTTTGACATTGAATGAAATATTCGTAAGAGCGTTGACTCCGCCGAAGCGTAGGCTGATGTTTTCAACATCCAAAATGACATCGCCGATTTGTCGATTTGCCATGTGCGGTCCTTGTTCTCTTAATCAGGCTTTTTGCACTTCGAACGTGGGAGCCTCGTGAATCTTTAAGGTGGCTGAGACCCTGCCCTCCCGTCCGTCTTCAAAGCGCACTTGTGTCTCAATGAACTGCTCAGACAATCCACCGTATATCGCACTGACTAATGGGGCATACTTACTTTCAACAAATCCGCGCCTGACTTTCCGAGTCCGCGTCAGCTCATCATCATCGGGATCAAGTTCTTTATGCAGCACCAAGAACTTTGAAATCTGAGCGTGTCCCAGCATCGACTCACGAGACAACTCTTCGTTCATCTTTTCAATACAGCTTCGGATGAGTTCCGCCACCGCAGCGTTCCCCGCCAAATCAACATAGCCTGCATATGAAATGTTGCGCCGCTCTGCCCAATTACCCACTGCCTCAAGATCAATGTTCACAAAGGCACTGATCGATTCGCGACCCGAACCAAAAACCACTGCTTCCTTAATGAAACTAAAGAACTTGAGCTTATTCTCAATGTATTTAGGCGCAAAAACCTTTCCATTCGCAAGAGTGGATACGTCTTTGGCACGATCGATAATGCGAAGATCGCCATCGCTGTCCACAACACCCGCATCGCCCGTGCGGAAGTAACCGTCTGCGTCAAATGCGTCCTTGGTAGCCGCTTCGTTTTTATAATAGTGGTCCATCATCGACACGCCGCGCACTAATACCTCGCTATTGTCTCCAATGCGAATCTCAACTCCGGGGGAAGGCTTACCAACCGAGTCATATTTAACTTGACCGTCTCGTTGGATGCACACGTACGCGCAGGTTTCTGTCTGTCCATAGAGCTGCTTTAGGTTCACACCGATCGAGCGATAAAACCTAAAGAGATCTGGACCAATTGCTTCACCCGCCGTGTATGCCACGCGGATGTTGCTCATACCCAAGGTATTGCGCAAGGGCCCATACACAAACGCGTTACCCAACGTATACAAAATGCGCTGTCCAAGTGAAACGGCTTTTCCATCTAGAAGATCCGCACCACATTTCTGCGCAACAGCCATGAAGTAATCAAACATTTTGCGCTTAATACGACCCGCGTCTTCCATACGAATCGTGACTGAGGTCAAGAGCCCCTCATACACACGTGGTGGAGCGAAATAATAGGTCGGGCCGATTTCTTTCATGTCGGTACTAACGGTCTCACGCGACTCAGGACAATTGACGGTGAATCCAGACGCCAGGCACTGAGCCATAGAAAAAAGGAAATCCCCCACCCAAGCCATAGGTAGATAAGCCATCACGCTATCGGAAGGCTTCAGCGTATCCACCTCGCACGCTCCCCTACCAGCACCGATCATCGATGCGTGGGTCTGACACACGCCCTTAGGCTTACCCGTTGTCCCAGACGTATAGAGAATCACACTCACATCGCTTGACTTTCCAAGGGCTACTTGTGTTTCAAAAAAATCCGGCTGATCTTGATTAAACAAACGCCCCTGTTCCAGCAAGTCATCGATGAGACACAGTCTTGTGTCGTCGTAGCCTCTCATCCCTCGCGGATCGAGGTAGAAAATATGCCGCAGCGTTGGAATTTGATCTGCGATCTCAAGCAACTTATCAACTTGTTCTTGATCCTCTGCGAATGCAAAACCGATCTCTGCATCCTGCAAAACATACGTCATTTCAGTCGCAACGGCATCTTGATACAAAGGAACGGGCGTCCCACCGAGCGCATGCGCGGCTAGCATTGCTTGATACAGGCGCGGACGGTTATCCCCGATTATCCCAAGAGTCATTCCACGCTTGAAACCCTTGCTAGCCAACCCACAGGCAAGCTCCCGTACTTTAAGCGCAGCCTCGGCCCAAGATTCCGTTTGCCAGATACCGAGATACTTCTCACGATATGCCGGATGTGCCGGACGCAGACGGGCGTGCTCTAGCAACAGACGAGGAAATGTCTCCTCAAGCAAGTGATCACCGCTGGCATGTGACGGACTAGGCATTCGAGACTAACCTTCATTCAATGACACACGCCTCATTTTAAGGCATGCGCCATTGAAACGCGTTGAACTTGCATGAGTCTTACGCTGCGTCACCATCTTCAAGGACAGGAATTGATTGTTGCTATGCAGCAAGGAATATTTGCTTCGCCATTCCGAATTACTTTATAAAACCAGTACGATGCCGCTCTGCGAGTAGTTTTCGCTCTTGATACATGAATGGAGATATATATGTTTCGTCTTGCAGATGCAAAGGTAGAGTAACGACATGACCAACCAACTTTCTTTTGCATGCGAGTCTATCGCCACAGACGGTAGCGCACACCTTTCCCTCGCCATGGTCCCAGCCACCCAGCTTGTCATTGCAGGATGGACTGGGCGCGACGCAGCGGCGATTCAGCACCACATCCATGAGCTCGAGTTACTTGGCGTTCCCGCTCCATCAACAGTTCCTTTGTATTACCGCGGCAGCTCCATTTTATTAACGCAAAGCGACAACATCGAGGTAATCGGACCGGATAGTTCCGGAGAGGCCGAGCCTGTATTGTTTTTTGCGAATAACGATTGGTGGCTCACTGTCGGCTCAGACCATACAGACCGCCGCGTAGAGACCTACTCGGTCGCCGTATCTAAGCAGATGTGTCCAAAGCCCATTGCCAACGTCGCTTGGCGATGGGCTGACGTTGTCAGCTATCAAGATGAAATCGAGTTGCATTCACGGATTTTGGAAAACGGCGAGTGGATCCCGTATCAAAAGGGTAGCTTCGCCTCAATACGACCGTTGAACACGCTACGTGACGGATTTTTCCCTACAACGACGCCGGCTGCGGGCAGCTTCATTTCGTGCGGTACCCTTGGCGCGATCAAGAATGTAAAAGGTGAAGGTATTCGACCTGCCCCTTGTATGGAACTCGAAATCCGGGACCCGCGCCGCAAGCGCAGCATCATTCATCGCTACTCCACCACCGTCTTGCCCGTCGTGGCGTAAGGAATATTGAACATGAGCAAGCCGATCACGGACGAACAGCGCTTTGACCGCATCCATGTCGATCACATGACGGACGATCAAAAAATTTACTTCAATTCACTCATGGCTGGCCCCATCTCAGGCACAGGCAGTAAGGGCGTCGTGCAAGGCGCAACTAGCTTAGGGGCACCGTTCAACGTTTTTTTGCGTAGCCCGGTGTTGGCCGAGCGCATGCGTAAAGTCGGCGAATATCTTCGCTTTGAAAGCACAATTCCCAAACGGCTGAATGAGTTTGCAATCCTGATCACCGCTCGTACTTGGACAGCCCAATACGAATGGTATGCACACTTGCGGCTCGCACTCAAAGAAGGCTTGGATCCGTCTATTGGCGAGGAGCTTGCTTTAGGTAAGCGTCCATCAAACATGAAAGCTGATGAAGAAGCTGTCTATAACTTCTGTCATGAGTTACACACTAAGCACAACGTGAGCGACGCACATTACCAGGCAGTCCTTGGTCTGTATGGCGAACAAGGTGTCGTTGACCTGATGGTCGTGAGCGGCTACTACGTAATGGTCGCGATGGCGTTGAACGTCAATCGCTCACCGCTGCCTGAAGGGGCCATTCCAATTCCCGATCTTAGCAAGTGAGCGACTGTTAATAACTGTAGTCCGTTGTCCTAACTTTTAGTTACGTTCAAGGTTGACAGAGTCAGCCGTGACTTTCCATGTCTCGAGCTGATCTTTATTGAACTTAGCCATCTCCGCTGGGGTTGAACTCTGAACCTCGAACGCTATCTTTCCAAGCGCCTCGCGGACATCCTTTCGGACTGCAACGTTCTTCATAGCCAGCGCTACACGGTCGACAACGTCCTTAGGCAGTCCAGCTGGCCCATACAAGCCAGCCCAAGGTACGATTGTCATTCCCTGAATGCCGACCTCTTCCGCGGTTGGCGTATTTGGAGCGAGCGGACTCCGACTTGGTAACGAAGTCATCAGAACTCTTAAACGCCCCTCTTCCACCTGCTGCAGCGCTGAGCCTGGAGTACCCAACAAGACTTGAATACGACCTGCAATCAGATCGGTCGTCGCAGGCGCATCACCCTTGTAGGGAACATGGACCATATCGAGCTTAGCCTTTTGTGCGAACTGAGCGGTTGTCAAAATACTCGTGCCGTTACCACTCCCGTAATTCACTTTACCTGGGTTAGCGCGAACATAAGCCAGAAACTCGGTCATATTTTTTGCTGGTACGTTTGCGTTAATAAATAAAAAGAACCCAAACTTTCCAACTAAAGAGATCGGTGTAAAGGCTGTGAGCGGATCATAGGGAGGCACCTTACGCATCGTTGGTGCAGCATTCATACCCGTCGTGGTTGCGAACAATAAGGTATACCCATCCGCAGGCGAATTAATTGTCGCCATCCCGGCAATAGCGCCGTCTGCACCACCTCGATTGTCAATGATGATGGGCTGCCCCAAATCCTCAGAAAGCGCTTTCATCACAATGCGGGCCGTCATGTCTGCAGCACCTGCTGGGGGAAAAGGCACAATTATCTTGATGGGACGATTCGGATAGCCCTGAGCCACACAGGCGGCGGACCATCCACAGACAGCCAATGCCGCGAACCAAAGTTGAAGAACTTTCTTCATTTATTTACTGCTCCTTTAGGAAAGGAAAACTAAACAACATTTTTATTAAATACCGGTAGACGAAGAAATAGTCCGAGTAGTACTTTTCGTCTACAAGGGTTATCCAGTGGTTAAATGCTTACCTACAATCAAATTATTCACTTCCATCATCAAAAAAACGAACAAGGAGCTAAAGCATGAAAGTCGGGCTTATCGGGGCGGGCAATATTGGACAACACTTCGCTACGCGCATCCTCGCGTCTGAGCATCAACTCGTCATCTTTGATCTGAACAAAGACGTGATGAAGCGCTTCTCTGAACTCGGAGCCGAAACTGCAGCCAGCGTTCACGATCTCGCCTCTAAGGTCGAAACTGTTTTTCTCTGCCTTCCTGTTCCCGCTGCTGTTAAGTCTGTCGCGGAGGAGTTAGTCAAAGGCACGATGATGCGTACACTGATTGACTTATCAACAACAGGGCCTTCCGTCACAAAAGAGGTCTACGCAATCATCGCTCCTAAGAAGATTGGCTTTGTGAGTGCTCCGGTCAGTGGTGGCACTGTTGCAGCACAGCATGGAACATTGGCAATCATGGCGGGCGGCGATGAAGCTGCGTTCACACTCGCGGAGCCAATTCTTAAAATTATCGGTAAGAATATTTTCTATCTTGGTGCAGAGCACACGCTTGGGCAGACCATGAAAATTATCAACAATACGCTCTACGCGACCAGCATGCTCGCAAGTTGCGAAGCGCTGGTGTATGGCGTAAAAGCCGGCCTTGATTCAAAAACAATGCTGGATGTGCTCAATGTCTCGAGTGGCCGTTCGTTTGCGACCCTGGAGCGCATTCCGCAGTGTGCGCTTGATCGCAGCTTCCCCACCCGCTTCACGACCGAGCTGCTGCACAAAGACATCAAGATGTGCCTGGATGAAGCAGAAAAAATTGGTGCACCCATGCTCATTAATCAAACCGCAAGACAGTTTCTCGCGTTTGCGATGACACAGGGAGACGGACCTAAAGACAACCTTGTACCCATGCGTCACTTTGAGCAATGGGCCGGCGTTGAGTTTGGTAACGCTTCAAAGAAATAGCGCTTACTAATGCATATTTTTC
>CAMCWG010000105.1 GCA_945882005.1 Bordetella parapertussis | reverse complement strand
TGAAAGTCAACGTTTGCTATGACAATGGGTATTTCGCAGAAGCAGAGATCTCCTATGCGGGATTTCAGGCGCGCGAGCGCGCTGCACTTGCGGGTGAAACCGTGCGCAAACGCATCGGCCATCTCCTACCGCTTCGCATCGACTTGATTGGTGCAATCAGTATTTTCGGTGACGACGCTGGAGAACTGATGCGACAAGGCTTGCCCGAAGCACGAGACGTCCGTTTACGTGTCGCGGGTGTGCACTTACAGAAAGAGATTGCGGAAAAAGTTCTACGTGATGTGACCTCCTTGTACTGTTGTGGTCCAGCCGGTGGCGGTGGAGTTCGCACCTCACTGCGTCCGCGCCTCGATACCCTGTCTTGCACCATCCCTCGCGAGGCCGTCCCTTGTGGTTACAGTTTTGTTCAGGAGCAACTTGCATGACCACCACCATCAAGCTTCCGCTTTACCAACTTGCACATAGCCGTGCCGGTGACAAAGGCAACACCTCCAATATAAGCGTCATCGCTTGGGACTCTGAATGCTACGCTTTACTTGTCGAACAAATGACCGAAGCGCGCGTGGCCGAATGGTTTGGATATCGCCATCCAAAAAATGTGGCACGTTACTTGCTTCCTAAACTCGAGGCGATAAACTTTGTTCTTGAAGGAGTTCTTGACGGCGGCGTCAACGACGCCCTCAATCTGGACACACATGGAAAGGGTCTGTCTTTCTGGATGCTCGATATGTTAATTGACGTGCCCCAGGCGTTAGCTGCTCGACTAGCCGTCAAAGAATACGCTTAACGACTAGGCTCAACCCCTCACACCCATTTTTATACTTATTGGAGTTCTGCACATGAACACACGCCGCAACCTGTTGATCGCCACACTTGGCGTCGTCGGCACACTGTTGTCTACACCCTCCATGGCTCAAGCCTACCCAACCAAGCCGATCAAACTGGTCATCCCTTTCCCCGCGGGAGGAGCGACCGATATTGTGGGTCGCGTCGTGGCTCAGCAGCTCGGTGTCGAGCTGGGACAGACCGTCGTTGTGGACAACCGTGCGGGGGCTGCGGGCGTCATTGGATCAGAATCTGTTGCACGCGCTGCACCGGATGGTTACACCATCCTGCTGTCGACTTCCAGCACGCACACCATCGGCCCGATCTTGAACGCCAAGATCCCCTACTCCCCGACCAAAGACTTTACGCCAATCATGTATCTTGCGGCATCACCACAGGTTGTTGTCGTGCCCTTGTCATCTCCAGCAACCACTATGCCGGAGTTAATTGATTACATCAAAAAGAATCCTGGCAAACTGAATTTTGGCTCGGCCGGAACCGGCGGCATTCCACACCTTTCGACAGAGCGCTTTCTCGCAATGACAGGCACGAAAATGACCCATGTCCCCTATAAGGGCACAGCGCTTGCGATGCCCGATTTGATGGCAGGACGTTTGGATTTAATGTTTGACTCTATCTCCGTATCGTTGCCACATATTCGCGATGGCAAAGTGCGTGCACTGGCGGTGACTTCACCCAAACCGTCCTCGGTAGCACCGAATATTCCAACTCTGTCTCAGTTTGTACCGGGCTATGAGTCACTGACTTGGTTTGGCGTATTTGGACCAGCAGGCCTGCCACCCGCCATACAAGAAAAACTCAACCAAGCTCTGAACAAAGCGATTAAAAATCCGGGTCTATTGGCGCAGTTCGCAAAACTTGGCTTTGATGCTGCGGGCGGCACGCCGCAGGAATTTGCAAAGAAGATGACAGAAGAAACTGCGATGTGGAAGAAGGTTATCACCGACGGCAACATCACGATCGAGAAGTAAACACTCGAGCAGTGAGCAACTTGAGGGCTAGGCTCGCAACGTAGAGAATAACCAGCGTGCCTAGCAAATCACCTACCAACATCGGAATCAGGCCAGAAAAAATATCTGGAGTATGTCCGGTGAAGAAAAAGTAAATATTGTGGGGTACGACGTTACAGACTGCACCAGCCAGTGAAAATATAACGAGTTGACTGGGTCTCAGTCCTGACAAATCTTCGCTAACCCCGAGCCACCGCCTACAGGCACGTACCGCGATAATTGGGCCGAGCGCCGACAAACCAGCAATCACAATCGCATCATGCCATCCCGAATGCATGATGATATCGGTGGTCAGCAGGGCCCCAATAAATAAACCAACGACCCCTACCCACCCAAGCGCCATCACCGCCAGCATGCGTATCGCAGCAGGCAAAAAGATCCAATTGATGACGCTGCTGAGAGATACCGCTGAAAACAACCACTCATTAAGGTAAAAGAGCCCGGTCCATAGCAAGACGACAACAAGACCACTTGCGAGCATCTCCAAGACTGAGTTTGCAGCAGGAGCCTCTTGACGCGACGAGGAACTGGGTGTCTCAAATGAGGGGGGAGGCGACATCGGGTCAGACCGGCTGAGATGCCCTATCGATTGCCTGTCCTAGCGCGACAAAATACTTGCGGGCCAGTTCGGTGGGGACGACATACTTAACGCGGCTGTCAATCTTGTCGACATCAAGCTCAATCATTCCTTTTTTACGCAAAGTCTTGAGCCGACGATGAGCCGTGGTCGCAGAGATCTCTGTCGAGAGACCCATCGCTTCGAGGACGCTGACTTTTTGCGCATCGTGCCATTTGACGCCCAACATCGTGAGCAGACGCTCTTCAACCGGATCCATTTTAGGAAAGGTTGGAATCTGACGGATTGCCTGCACCAAGTGCAGGAAACGCAAGTAAGTGATTGAGTACTTATTTGTATCAGACATTTCGTGTCGCCCTAAAAAGTCATTAGACTCATCTTAACTGTCATTGGAATATTACAACGCTCTGACAAGCTTGAGATCACTAAAGACAATCAACCGCAAAAAGGACAAGGGCTTACAGATTTCTCTGTAAGCCCTTGATTTATATGGCGCGCCCGGCAGGATTCGAACCCACGACCCCTTGGTTCGTAGCCAAGTACTCTATCCAACTGAGCTACGGGCGCAGCAAAGTGCGACAGTATAGCAGTATTTCCAAACATCAACCTGTGATGCGTGGAATCTTGGCCGCTTTGATCGCGCGACCCATCTCGATATAGCCTTTCTCAAGGATTTCTAAATATGCCTTGGCAGGCAAAGTGGCAGGGTCTACACCCATATTGGTTAGACGAGCGGCCAACGCCGGATCGGCCATGGCAGTGAGGGCGGCCTTCTCCAGGGTACCCACGATCGCCGTTGGTGTGCCCTTCGGAACAGCCAACCCCAGCCATGAGTCGATTTCCACAGCATAACCTTGCTCTTTCATGGTTTTGACTTCAGGCTGCTCTACCCACCGCATGGGGCTCGCTGACGCAAGCATCCGCAACTTGCCTGCCTTGATGTGCGGCATGATGTCTGGCGGATTTTGAACGACCACCTGCACTTGGCCGCTTAAGACCGCGGTAACAGCCTCTGCACCAGACTTATAGGAAATATGCTCAAACTTCGCGCCAGTTAAGCGCGACAACTCAAAAATTGCCAAGTTGTTTGGTGCTGAGGTGGTTCCAAAAAATAAGCCCTTGCCTGTTTTGGCCGCCTTCACCAAGTCATCCAAGGTTTTGTAGGGAGAGTCTGCATTGACCGCAACACCATAACGGAAGCGACCGAAGCCAGCCACAAATTCGAAATCCTTGATTGTGTAGGTTAAATCCATCAGGTGCGGCATGATGGCAACAGTCGAATAGGTCACGACACCGATCTGATAGCCATCTGGTTTTTGTCGTGCGATGTAGGCTGGCGTGAGTGTGCCGAGTGCGCCGGGTTTGTTTTGCACGATAACCGGCTTGCCCAGACTCTTTTCCATACCCTGGGCGAGTGCGCGCGAAGCAACGTCAGTCGTGCCGCCAGCTCCATAGTTCACGATCAACGACACTTCACGGTCAGGGAAGGTCTGTGCCTGGCTATTCCAGCTAAGACCTAAAAACATGACCGCAGTTGCTGCAATGCGAACAGATTTCATTAAATTATTTTTCATCGTGTCTCCTCACCATATTTAGTTCTGTTGGGATAAAAATTTAAACCTTACACACTGCAAAAATCACCCGCGTTAGGACATAAAGAAACCACCATTGATATCTATCGTGGCGCCATTAATGAATCCACTGGACTCCGCACATAAAAACGTAATGGCGTCAGCGACTTCATCCGCAGTACCTAGGCGTCGGACAGGGATCTGCTCGGCATAGCGTCGATTGACCTCTTCACCTGCCTGCATAGCCATATCAGTCAGGATACGTCCGGGCGCCACACAATTTGCGGTGATCCCATACGGACCCATTTCTGAAGCAATCGCGCGCATCAGGCCCAGTACACCGGCCTTGGAAGCCATATAGCTTGGACCAGCAACGATAGACTTTGACCGTCCGGCAAGTGAAGACAGACTCACAATGCGGCCAAACTTTTGCGCTTGCATCTCAGGTAAAAAAAGCTGAGAAAGTTGCATTACCGTAGTGAGATTAATTAACAACACTTTTGACCACTCATCGAGCGTCACTTCGAGAATACCGCTCGATCGACCATCGGACCGCTTGGGTGAGATACCTGCGTTATTAACCAAGATCGATACCGTACCCAAGCGCGCCTCAATCTGCTCTTTTAGTCGCGACAAAAACGCAGTGTCGCTGACATCACCCGAAAACGCCAAAGCGTTCTCTAAAGAAATTCCGAGTTTGCCCAGATCAAGCGGCAGGCGATCTACCATCACGACCTTGCATCCTGCTGCAATGAGCTTTTGACTTGTTGCCAAGCCAATCCCCTTTGCCGCACCTGTTACTAATGCTATTCGCTGTGTCATTTGACGTTGGCCGTATAAAAGGTGATCGGAGGGAATGCATTTTCATCCGTCATGATCTCAATGAGCGTCGTGACTTCACTTTTGGTGGCATCTTCAAGTGCCTGCGCAAGCTGCGCGGGATCACTTACCCGCACGCCCAGACAACCACAGCTTCGCGCAATCGCAGCATGATCAACCGGATAAAAATCTACGGCTGACGTGTGTTCACCGAACTTTACGTTTTCAGCGTGCTTTTGATAACCCAGAATACCGTTGTTCAGTAACAGGAGGGTTACCTTGATACCCATTCTGCGGGCCGTCTCTAGCTCAGACCAGACGTGACCAAAACCACCGTCTCCCACCAAACAAAACACGTCTGAATCAGGACGTGCAACTTTGGCGCCCAACGCCATCGGAAAGCCCCAGCCAAGACCAGCTAGGCCACGCGGCGTAATGAAGCGCATACCGCTTGCCAACGAGGTTAAACAATTCGCGATCCAGATCGAGGAATAACTAGCATCCGCGACTACGATCGACTGCGCGGTTAAGTGCTGCTGCAGTTCATGCATCACACGCTCAGGTCGAACAGGCGACTGCGCAGAGACCCGCACTGGCTCGGACTCTTTCAAGTAGTTTTCTTTGGCTTTCGCAATACTGCTCACGACGGCAGCGCGTGCGGCTGTACGTGACTTAAGATCGCACTGCACTAACGCATCCGCCAAGGCATCAAGCGTCAAGCGCGCATCACCTACCAAGCGCAGCGCCTCATAGTTTCGACCCACCTCTGTTCCATCAATATCCAAATGGATGAAGGTCGCGTCTTTGGGATACAGCTGCCAGGAGTCCGTCCCGTTTTGATTAGTACGATTGCCGACAAGCAGAACGACGTCGGCTTGCGCAACCAAATCACGCTGATAGCGTGTGGCGCCATTTGGACCCATGAAGTAACCCACGACCCCAACAGCCAAAGGGTGTTGCTCATCGACACTACCCTTACCCATCACCGTCGTTGCCACCGGCAAATGCGCTTCGTCCATTAGCCGCGTGAGTGCCAAATGAGCGTGGGATAAGTGCACGCCTCCCCCCGCAATCACAAGCGGGCGTTTGGCGTTGGATAACAAGTCTGCAGCACGCCGCACCGACTCTGGCGAGGCCACGACAGGATCCAGCGGAAAATGCCCAAGACTGGCGCGGCGCCCCGACTCTAC
The DNA here is from genome assembly GCA_945882005.1 of Bordetella parapertussis. Taxonomy (GTDB): domain Bacteria; phylum Pseudomonadota; class Gammaproteobacteria; order Burkholderiales; family Burkholderiaceae_B; genus Zwartia; species Zwartia parapertussis_C. The sequence continues at coordinate 3,034 of CAMCWG010000105.1, read as the reverse complement.
AGCAGGCTCCAAGAGAAAATCAGAGGGCAGTAGCAAGACAACAGGTCCAGGTCTCCCCGAACAGGCCATCGCGAAAGCCTGATCAACATAATCATCTACACGACTTGCGTCGCCAACACGCCGCACCCACTTGGCGACCGGGCTGAACATGCCAATATGATCAAGATCCTGAAAAGCATTTTTGTCGTGATGCAGACGGCTCACGTCCTGCACCAGGGCAATCACCGGTATCGAAGCCTTTAGGGCTTCACCGAGCGGCGCCACCAACAACGCTGCCGCGGGGCCATTTTGGGCAGTCACGATACCGGGCTTGCCAGATACTCTGGCGTAGGCATCGGCCATATAGCCACCCGCATTTTCTGTTCGATACGCGATCTGCTTGATTCCACCATGCTCTGCTGACAACTGAATCATTGTTGGCAAACTCTGACCAAACGTACAGGTGACGCCGTGACGCTTGAGCGCGCGGATCACCGCATGCGCAACCGTGTTAGGCGTTTTTAAACCAGTCACGGTCAGGGGAGTTGGTATTGCGGTCGATGAATTGGCCATGCAGAAGCTCGCTACGTTGTCTCGGTTAATGTTGTTTTTATTTTGATATGGGCCAGTATTGGCGTACATTCTTTTCTTTATACGACACTTTTTTAATATTTGCCGCGCGCAATGTCCACACACATGATTACCCCCTCTGCCCCGAACGGTACTGCAGTAGATTTACTTAAGGAAATCTGGGGATCGGTTCGAGGGAATCTCTCTGCGATGGACGGAATTTCGTTTGCAGGAGATGGCAGCCTACCCTCCTACTTCGCGGTGACTGACCTCGCAGCAGCCTCAATGGGGGCGACTGGCTTGGCACTTGCAGAGCTCACACAAAATCTAGAGGTGCGTGTTGATCGTCGGCTTGCATCATTTTGGTTCAACAAGACAATCTCGCCGATTGGCTGGAAAATCCCCCCCGAGCCCGCCCTAGGCCCCGCCGACTACCGTACTCGAGATGGTTGGATTCGCTTGCATACGAACGCACCGCACCATCGCGACGCAGCGCTGCGCGTACTCGGCGTACCCGAAAGCCCTGAGGCCGTTGCTGCGGCAGTGTCCGAGTGGAGCGCAACCGAGCTTGAGACCGCGATGGTCGCCAACGGAGCATGCGCTGCGGAAATGCGCTCCTGGGCAGACTGGCAAGAACATCCGCAAGGGCGAGCCGTCTTGGCAGAGCCCCTGTTGCACTGGTGCTCCGGATCGACAGCGGCTCCCTCGCCTTGGGCGCCCTCGAGTGCGCGACCCCTGGCAGGTGTAAAAGTGCTGGATATGACGCGTGTATTGGCAGGCCCAGCCGCAACCCGCCTCTTGGCCGGGCTTGGCGCTACTGTCTTGCGCATCGACCCTCCCTGGTGGGATGAACCCACTGGCGCACCAGAGATGAGCCTTGGCAAACGCTGCACACGCCTGGATTTGCGAGAAGCAAAAGATCTTGAGCACTGGAAGACATTATTAAGCGAAGCCGATATCTTTGTGCACGGCTACCGCAGCGACGCACTGACCGCACTGGGTATCGATGCCGCACAACGTCAAAACATCCGACCTGGTTTGATTGATGTCTCGCTCGACGCCTATGGCTTTACCGGCCCTTGGAAGCACCGCAGAGGGTTCGACAGCCTTGTGCAGATGAGCATGGGTATCGCAGAGGCGGGGCAACGCCTATCAGACTCAGGCAGGCCGTTCCCCTTGCCTGTGCAGGCACTTGACCATGGAACAGGTTATTTGCTCGCGACCGCCATCCTGCGCGCGCTAACAATTCGTGTCGCAACCGGTGTCGGAAGCATCGTGAATGGGTCGTTGGCACGTACCGGTGCACTGCTCATGCAAACGCTTAAGACAGAGCGCATCGAACAACCCCATCTGACTCCGGTAGGACCTGCAGACTGGTCTGATACGCTTGAAATCACGCAATGGGGTTCCGCCAAACGACTGAAATGGCCAGTCACAGTGACTGGCGTCGAAATGGCGTGGTCACCTGGGTCAGGCGCTCTGGGACGGCATCGCGCAGCGTGGCAAGATTGATGAACACGACACGCCAGGCAATTCTTCTCACAGTCGCAGCGGTATTCCTCTTCTCCTTACAAGACGGGATTGGCAAGTACCTCACAACGTTTCATTCTGCTTTGCTGATCGTATGGAGTCGCTACGCGCTCCAGAGTGTTATTTTTGTTGTGGCGTATGGCCCGAGATACGGCAGAAAACTGATCCAAACAAAACAGCCCAAATTGCAACTCCTCAGAGGTCTTAGCGCTCTAATTTCAACCATCTTGTTTTTAAGTTCGTTAAAGTATGTTCCGATTGGTGAGGCCACAGCCGTGCTATTCCTCTCACCGATCATGGTTGTGGTTCTTTCTCATTACTTCTTGAAAGAAAAAACAAACAGATGGCAGTGGTTATCTGTTGTACTTGGCTTGATTGGCGTGGCGCTCGTTGCGCGTCCTACTAGCGCAATATTTACCCCCGCTATTCTCTTGGCACTTGCTAGCGCATTTTTTGTTTCGGTGTATCAGATGCTCACGCGAAAAGTCGTGGCCACCGATTCGTCAGTAGCGAGCAACTTTCTGACATGTACGATTGCCTCGCTAGCGCTCGGACTTTGGCTCCCCGTTTTTTGGGAGCCTGTAAGCTGGAACACGGCGATTCTGCTAATTATTCAAGCGATCTTTGTGATTATTGGGCACCTGTTTTTGACCAACGCCTTTCAGCGCGCAACGGCAGCGACCTTGGCACCGTTTTCTTATGTCCAGATCCTGTTCGCAAGCGTGATGGGCATCATATTTTTTGGTCACTCACCTGACTCCCTCACATTCTTAGGGATGTCTGTGATTATTGCCAGCGGCGTTCTTCTAGTATTACGAACGGGCCGAACTTAATCGGCGCCGTCCGCATACTAAAGCGCTGAAGGCTAACGCTCGAACTGAAGTCCGCGATAACCTTCTGCCGCGATCTGATCGCAGATAACGCGATACTTATCGAGCCCAGCCACGTAAGGCAT
>CAMCWG010000104.1 GCA_945882005.1 Bordetella parapertussis | reverse complement strand
GCACGTTGCGGTGGCTCACCACGCGATACATCGACAAATTGCAAGGAGGCGCCGCAGCTGCCAAGCGCGCACGGCGTTTAGTGCGTCGCTTCTCTAGCGCCAAGACAAAGTCCCGCCGCCAGCGCTTGGCGTGCGCCCCCTCAGGCTTAATGACGAGGACGAGCATTCCCAGACTCGGCGCAAACCATTGCCAAGAAGCGCAACAGCCATAGCCGTCTGCGTCTTGGGTCAAAGGCATCCCTCGCTGCGTACCGAGCGCTAAGACGCCGATCGCCAACAACGCAACAAACCAAAGAACAGACTTTTTAAGAAGGTTGACCATCGCTTAGTTCAACGTCACTGGCTGTGACTCGCGGCGATACAACTCGCGATACTCACGGCTGGCGCTAATGACGAATTCAGCCGCGGACACCACGGTTCTGCTGTATTCCACGGCATCTGCGCAGTGGGTTTCGTACGTGACCCAGACGGTGTTGTTGTTGTTGACGAAGGCTTTTACGCAGCGTCGATCGGCGTTCAGGTCGTTTGCGACATCGATGCACTTGGTGCGCTCGGCCGAGTCCAGCTCCCAGAACACGCAGCAGTAAAGACGAAAGCCACCGCCTGCTTGATACGGGTCTAGGTAAAGCTTCCACCCTTCGCACTTAAAGCCAATCGAGCCGTCTTCATCGATCTTTGGCCGAAAACCTTCTTGCGCCAAGTGTTCATAGATTTGCTGAAGGCTGACGTCGACGTCAATTTTTGGGGTGGGTAAAGCAATGGTTGCGCTCTCAGCGCTGCGGGCTTCTGCCATGGTGGGGCTCCTTTTTTGGTCTTTCTGACGGTCGAGATCAGTATCGATCTGCAGGTGTCTCACTGCATGAGCCACTCGCTTCCTTATGATCATATTTTAATTAATACAGTTGATTTGTACAGTAGTAGTGTTATTATAAACACATGAACACTGCCAATCACACCCAAACGTTCTCGCTTGACGAGCTCTGTGCCCTCACTGACCTCACCAAACGCACGGTTCGCTATTACGTCCAAATCGGACTTGTGAACCGGCCTGAAGGTGAAACACGGGCAGCAAAGTATTCGCCACAGCATCTTGAACAACTCTTGCTCGTCAAAAAATGGACAACTGCCGGGGTGTCGCTTGACCGTATTCGTGAACTGCTTCAAGGCGGCTCAGCGCCAGTACCTGAGCGCGGGCCCGCCCCCGGGTCCATCGAAGTCTGCAGCCATTTGCACGTGGCGAACGGTGTCGAACTCGTGATTGAACCGACACGTGCAGGGCTCAGCCCAGAACAACTGCGTCAGTTTGTGCGCGCCGTCATGCAGGCCTACGCGCAGCTCGACCCAGACAACACCAACAGGACAGAAAAATGAGCATCGACACAATAGAAGATCTGATGACCGCCACCGTTTGCGATAGCCTCGGTGACCCCATCCCTTTAAAAAACGTAGCGATTACGGGCAACCTCAAAGGCGCCTTGTTTGAAGCCCAAGTACGTCAGTCGTTTCACAACCCTAGAAAGATTCCGACAGAAGTGGTCTACAGCTTTCCCCTACCGATTGGGGCAGTCTTGCTCGGGGTTGAGGCCCAACTCGGTCAGGTCAAGCTCAGCGGCTCTGTAATCGCAACGCCCGAAGCGACAGAGCGTTATGAGGAGGCGCTGTCTCAAGGCGACGCCGCCATCATGCTCGAGCAAGTGAGCGATGGCACCTATGTTTTGAACCTAGGCAATCTTTTGCCGAAGGAAGAATGCATCATCACCCTCACCTACGGTCAGCTGCTGGATTTTGAGCAAGGGGGGTTGCGCCTGGCGATTCCCACAGTGATTGCGCCGCGCTTTGGTGATCCAATGCGTGGGGGTGGTTTAGCACCCCATCAAGTACCTGATACGAATGTGCTTGCCGAATACGGCTTTAGCTTAACCCTGACCTTGCACGACGCACTCGCCAACGCGCGAGTTGCCTCACCTAGCCATCCGATTAGCGTGGCCCGTGGGGTAACGGGCCAGCAGCTCACCGTCTCGCTGGCAAAACAAAGCTATTTAGATCGCGACTTTATTGTGGTGTTGGATCAGTTGGCAGAGACTTCTCTGCTAACCGTCGGGGCAGACTATGCGGACCCGAGCAAGTTTGTTGCGACGGCAAGTTTTTGTCCGAGTATCCCCCAAGCTGGCACACAACCCACGGCGGTCAAGATTTTGGTGGACTGTTCTGGCTCAATGGCTGGCGGCAGCATCACGGCTGCACGACGGGCGCTGATGTCGGTGCTTAAGCAACTCAAAACTGGCGATAAGTTCTCGCTCTCTAAGTTTGGTTCAAGCGTAGAGCATGGGTCGCGCGCGCTTTGGTCAGTGTCGGATCAATCACGTGTGAGCGCAGAACGCTGGATCACGCAACTAAACGCCAACATGGGTGGCACAGATATCCCCGACGCACTTGAAAGTACCCTCGCCCTAGGAAACAACAGTAACTGCGACGTGCTGCTCATTACCGATGGTCAAACATATGAAGTCAACAGCATCATCGAGCGTGCAAACAAGTCGAAGCAGCGGATCTTTACCGTGGGTATCGGCGCGAGTCCCAGTCAAGGTGTGTTGGACCGCTTGGCTGCCGCAACAGGCGCGGCCTGCGACTTTATCGCGGCTGGCGAAGCAGTCGAGCCTGCGATCGTGCGTATGTTCAATCGTTTACGCTCCCCTTCCTTACAGAACATTCAAGTCCAGTGGCCCCAAGGCTGCGCGCCGACAAAAGAGATTCCACTTGGTCAAGCGCTGTTTGACGGCGACACCGTGCACGTCTCGGCTTGGTTCGATCAAGCCCCGACTGGTCGCGTCACGCTCAGCGGCCACGTCGCTGGGCAAGAGATCGCACAAGAAATCAGTGCGGTTGAATTTAAAGCTGTCACAACGGACAACGCAGAAGCCACCGACAAGATGGCGAGCGCGTTATCCCGCATCGCTGCCGCACAGAGCCTTAAGGCACTCGACAACGAAACGCTTGAAAACGAAGCGCTTGGGACACAGATCGCTGTCGCCTATCAACTTGTCACCGAGCATACCAACTTCTTGATGGTGCACGAGCGAAGCGCCGCTGACAAAGCCACCCAAATGCCAGTCTTGCACAAAGTGCCGCAGATGTTGCCGGCAGGCTGGGGTGGAACGAGTGCTGATCTGAGTCCTATTTGTGACTCCATCAGCTATGCACGCTCAAATTTCTCTAGCCCACGAGACGTGCCACAAATGAGCATCCGAAACCTTAGCGTCTCGGTAGGAGACTTCCCAATCCCGAGCCTGATGCGCAACCCACGAAACACCCCACCCGCTTCTGACAAAAAGATAGTGCGTGACACTACGCATTACGAAGTCCCAGCGTTCTTGCGTAGAGAAGGTCAGGACTACACACCGGTGTACGACCTTGGTGATATCTTAAAGATCAAAGCAGATTCGATTTGGTTCGTCATCGACGAGAATCAAGAAAGGATCCTCGCCTTGATCACCGACCACCCTAGCGATCCTGGCATCCGGGTTTGGTTCACCAACGCGCAGCACGAGGTATTTGATTATCTCGACTTCGACACCCTCGAAGACGCACTGACCACTCTGCGCACGCACGGCTTTGAAGATCAAGTCAAAAAACGCGTCTCGCTCTTAAGCCGCTTCAGGACTCGTTACATCTGGAAATGTGAGGATCACACGAGAAGGTATAAGCGCTAGGCGCATAACTTCAACAATCCAGGCAGATAATTTATACCTGTTAATGTATAATTGCATGGATGTTGAAGAATGAAAAAACACTCGGTTGGATAGGCAGTAGCCATAAAGACCTACTCGCCTTACCCGCCGATGTAAGAAGGTTTTTCGGTTTTGCACTGTCGTTAGCGCAGCAAGGTGACAAACACGAATCCGCTAAGGTACTTAAAGGCTTTGGTGGCGCTGGTGTACTAGAAATCGTCGAAGATGACTCAGGCGGCACTTATAGAGCTGTGTACACAGTGAAGTTTGCCGAAGCTGTATTCGTACTGCATTGTTTTCAGAAAAAAAGTAGGCGTGGAATCGCCACACCGAAAGAAGACATAGAAATTATTAACGCTCGACTGAAAATAGCCGAAGCGTACGCAAAGGACTTACGAAAATGAAAACAAAATTAATCCGCGGCACCGAAGTACAACTCAGTTCTGGCAATGTGTTTGCCGATCTCGAGCTGCCAGATGCTGAAAAGTTAAAAATCAAAACTGGTCTGGTTATTGAAATCAGAAAAGCAATACAGGCTCTAAATCTGACTCAGCAGATGGCTGCGAAACGGATGGGGATTACACAGCCGAAGGTTTCGGACATGATGCGCGGTGATTTCACAAACCTATCAGAACGCAAACTCATGGACTGTCTAACTCGGCTGGGCTATGACATTGAAATCAAAGTCCGACCAACCAAACGACCCATTGGGCACTTAATGCTTCGCGCAGCATAAGTTGAATAACAAAATACTCAACGTACTGAGTATTTTTACTCAGTACATTGAGCAAATTGTAAATCTTCTGCTTATTCCCCGTCAGTTGCTGGCGCAAACCTTTCCTGCACCATGTCGCGCATGGTCTCGTCTAAGCACGGATAGAACTCAGACTCCGCCTCAAAGAAACGCTGCATTTCTTCTACGTCGTCGGGGTAGTTCATCTCCAGGCACCCCATCAGATCCCAGGCGTGCAAGAAGAAGTCAATCAACTGCCCCATCGTGAGCGGCCTGACAGAGGTGCGCATGGACGGCTCCTCTAAGGTCTCGCCCTCGTACTCATCCACCACACGGTAGTGAATGCGTTTGCCAACGAGGCGCGCGTAGACCACGGTCACATCAAACGTTGTCGAGCGGATACTAATGCGCGCGATTTCTACCTCTTTGGGCTTTAAACGCGCCAAGAATTCACCGCCTAAAAACATTGGATGCATACGACCAAGCATCGTGCGATCAAACGATTCGAGTTCGGGCTCTTTGATGAAGTCCGGCAGCTCGTCGATTGCGCCGTTCTCGAGCGCACCTTTTATCATCTCGCGCCGGGCTCGGCCTTTGACGTGCGTTAAGAGCTCAGCCTGCAAGTCATACCGTGCGAAGTAATCGCGCGGACGATACTGCAACGAGCTGACCGGTAACGCCTTGGGTGTTTGCGCCTTAGACATGACGGCTCTCCTCGCGCAACTCGGCAACCCAAGACGGTGGCATTGAATCCCCCTTCACGGTGAAGACAATATGCGGATTGTGTTTGAGAGGACCTTGCCACATATCGGCTAAGGCCACCCAGTCATCGGGCTCAAAAGACTCGGTGCGCAACGCGTCAAGCGCGCTTTCAAGATCGCCGCCACTCATTGCCACAAGGCAATAGAGGTCTGCATCGCCAACGCCCAAGAACTGCTCACTTTCGAAGGCGCTACAGCCACCTGGATAGTGGGCTGCGATATCGGTTTTACGAAAAAAAGCCGACAAAAACTTCACTTGCACAGTCATTGCAATCTCCTGTTTAGCCAGTTTGGCAATACGCCCGGGTTGGCAAGTTGGATATAAATCCCCCGTTCTACTTCACTTCAAAATTCCTTTTGCGAAACAATTTTGCTAAGCACTATTTTGACATAGGTTCCCATTTGTTCAGCTACAGGCAACACTTACTGAATGCGCTTCTATCTCAACTCTCAGCGCTGATTTCAGTGCACCAAAAATAGCTGCCAAATTACTCATCGTCGGATTGCCCTGAACCGATAGCATCCGATGCACACTCTTTGTTGGTTTCTCAACCTGCATCGCTAGCGTCTCGAACCCTACAGTCGCATTAACTAGATCTCGCAAGATTAGCTTTGCCGTCTCGGACTCGCCATTCAAAAATAACGAAATAGCCTCGTCAAACATAGCGCGAGCGAATGCTGGATCGCTCTCAACGCGTGCCAAGACTGTTTCTTTGAAGTTCTTTGTAAGTGCCATTCTTGCGTCCTCTATTTCTTCGCGAAAGATACCTTTTTTTTGCTATTTTTTATCAATGCTTTTTTCTTTTTATATCCATCCCATAACTCAACGGCGTGATCTATATCCCGTTGTTGCCTTGCTTTGGAACCTCCACCAAGCAGCACAATAATTTCTAGCCCATCAATTCCAAAATAAATACGCCAACCTGCGCCGTAATTTATTTTGTATTCACCTATGCCTCTGAACCACTCCACATTAGAAAGATTACCTTGCTGCATTCGATACTTCGCTGTTGCGATCTTGGCTGCCACAACTGGATCCAACTCGGCGAACCAACGTCCATAAGGACTCATACCTCCTTCAAGGAGCAACTCAACAACTTTAAACGTCATGCGACAATGGTAACATATATGTGTACATTGAACGCGCTTAAGTAGTCAAAAAAAGCACTCACCCAATCGACTCGCGGTACAGAAACCTACCGCCCATAAACGTTATACCCACCAACCCCATTCGGTATGACTTGAGTCGAACCATTTGGGCCGTACACGTTATAGCCGCCGACGCCATTTGATTGAATCTGCGTCGTGCCATTAGGACCATAGCTGTTGTAGCCCCCTACACCATTAGACATGACCTGCGTTGTGCCTTCTGGGCCGTAGACGTTATAGCCACCGACACCGTTTGAATGGATCTGGGTCGTGCCATTGGGACCGTAGGTGTTGTAGCCCCCTACGCCATTTGGGATCACTTGCGTTGTGCCCTGCGGACCATAGACGTTGTAGCCACCTACGCCATTGGGTATCACCTGGGTCTGGGCCATCACGAGCCGATCACAGAGGGCAAGGCTCCATACAGCCAACACAACGACAGCAAGCTTTTTCATAGTCATTCTCCTGTTTAGGAGATGATGCGCCACCTGGTGTCTCACTGGACGAGACACCAAAGGGGCCCCTTTAAATTTTTCAATCCGCTTTGGAGCCGAAGACTTTTCTGAAAACAGTATGCTTAGCGTCGCGCCATGTCTTCGGAAGGTCATCGTTTACCTCCAGCGCGTCGAATATCTCGCGGATAAGCGGACCATCGACTACCTTAGAGGCTCGCAGCTTATTCAAAAGCTCAAACCCATGCCATATGCTTATTCCAAACTCGGTTGCGAGTGCGTGCATCCCGAGGTCATCGGTAACAACGATGCCAGGTTTCACTTGAACTAACGCCAAGAGCAAGCAATCCGTGTGCCCAGGAGGCGTGCGCCCCGCTCGCGTATATTTCCCCGGATCCGATAAAACCCAGCCATGCAAAACACTCTGTGCTGCTTGTACGGCAGCTTTTTCGTCAGAGGAAAGGCGAATTTGCTTAGCGAGACGCTCCTTAGCGAACTCGTGTCCATCAAACCAAGGATAACGAGACTTTAATCTTGCGCTGCGATGCACTTCGTCTTCGACAGATTTGTGAATCGTTAAAACATAACGTTTTTCGCCAAAGACGATACCTACCGCTGGTCTAACACGCTTCGCAAGTCGTAAGTAAGCATTCGTGTCCAACAAAACAAGCATTAAAGACAAAGCTCTTTATGCAACGCCGTAGCATCTGACAACGGGATATCCATGATTTGCTGGAGGTATGCGGCACCGGTACCTTGTGCGGCAATCATTTTCTGGACTGCAACGAAGAACGCGCTGTGAAAAATCTGCTGCGCTGCTTCGATATAGGCAGCTGGTTCGGGCGGACTAGACTTGAACAGACTTTCGCTGACTAATTTGCCCCGCTGGCTGCTACGAATCGCGTGAATATCTTTTTCCTTGCAACGTAGCATCGGCAAGTTGAGGGCCTTTGCGTAGCGATTAACCTCACAGAACACGCTATACAGGGAAATGCTATGCGCCTTAGCAAGCAGTTGTAGTTCGCGAATCTCGCCATTTGTGGATCTTTGCCGACTCACCTGAGGGTAGACTTCCTCAGCAATCGCCCTAGGGAAGAGAAGCGCACCCGCTAACGCATCGGCGAAATCCTCGCCCGCCTCTGAGCCCGCAATTTCAGGTGTGTACACATGCGCTAACTCATGTGCCATCCAAAACTTGAAGTCCTCAAGTCGTGTATCAAGGTTCAAGAACACAAAGGTTGCTTGCTCTTTGGGCAAAAAGATATGCAACGCATTCTTGTGATTTTGTTTCTCACCCCATAGAACAGGAACGATCACCGCGCCGTTAGTCTGAAACTGATCGATAAGATGCTCGTACGACAAGACTGCTGAACCATCGATCCCGAGACGTACCCGGACCTCGAGTGCCATCGCTTGTAACTTATCGTATTGGGTCGTTGGCATCGGAATTTGTACACGCAGTGCGTGCAATTCCGGCAGGTACGGAATCAAGGGCTTTAGCAGTGCGCCCATAGTCAGTGCTTTTAAGATATGCGTGTCAGTCGTCCTGGCGCCACCCTTCTTGCGAAACGCGATCACAGGCCGATCATTGTCCGACCCCAGCACAAGATCAGAAAAGCCAAGTTTGAGTGTGGTGGCGAGCTTTAACAGCTTGTCTGGCCTAGGGAAATCAGTACCTTGTAGCCAATTCGTCACGGCTTGAGAGGTCACGCCAATTTCGCGCGCCAACTCTTTCTGTGTCCACCCGCAGTTTTGCAGCGCTTTTTTTACTAGATCGCGATCAATGGTTTTTTGCATAGGCCCGCATTGTCGCTTGGACGATAAAAAAAATCAAGTTTAATCAAGTTTATAAAAAGCGCTTGCTTCCCAGCCGCGTTTCGTCTCTGTCATAACGAAGTGAATCGTCCTCTCGACATCATTCATTGCATGAACAATATTTTTTACTTGCTCATTGCCGTCTGCCTGTGCCGCAATTGCCTCAAGTCTTGGTTGCGACAGGAGCATCGCTTGACGCAAATAACGAGACTCTGCATCCGTTAATTTGCTGTTCTTACGAGTTAAGACATCGCAGATAGCTCTTGAAAGCCCTGGCAAGTCGCGGATGGTGATAGCCATTCCGTACGGAGTCTCCGAGCATTCATAGCCGTTTGCCAACCAGAAATTACTCAGGTTCCCATCCGTGTAGTGGTACATGCCTTTCCCTAATTTTTACAGGTTGACCAAGAGGTTTTCTATGT
>CAMCWG010000103.1 GCA_945882005.1 Bordetella parapertussis | reverse complement strand
TATCCTGATCAGTCAGCCACATGCATTCTTGAAACCTCGGGAATGCATGCAAACGCATCCGGATGGACACTCACTGGTCCAGGAATTTTGAATCAGCACTTTATAGGGATGTCGGGCTTACCTGACGAGTTTCTAGCGGCGTGGCAAAGTAATTACCGTCTTTTTCCGCGCGGGATAGATGTCCTTTTGACCACACCCACGCACTTGGTGGGATTGCCTCGCACGACGAAAATTCTGACGACTTCGGAGCCATAAGATGTACGTAGCGGTGAAAGGCGGAGAGACCGCCATCTTGAACAGCTACAAATTGCTAGCCGAACAACGCCGAGGCGAGCACAGTTCACCGGAGCTCACTGTCGAACAGATTCGGCAACAACTCAAACTGTCGGTCGATCGTGTCATGACAGAGGGCTCCGTGTATGACCCAGAGCTAGCGGCGTTGGCGATCAAGCAGGCAAGTGGCGACTTAGTGGAAGCTATATTTTTACTCAGAGCCTACCGGGCAACCCTACCTCGCTTAGGCAACACTCGCCCGATTCAAACAATGCACATGCAACTTGATCGGCGGATCTCTGCAACATTCAAAGATGTCCCTGGCGGTCAAATATTAGGGCCAACTTACGATTACACACAGCGCTTACTTGATTTCTCTCTTCTCGCCAATGCACAAGCAGACACCAAAGTAGACGCCCCCCCTCTAGTTGAGCAGCCAACAGCCACCGCTGTGCCCAAAGTCGTCGATCTGCTCAATCAAGAAGGGCTTATTGAAACATTCCCTTGCCCTGAGAGCGATCCGAACCCTGTCGATCTGACGCGTGAGCCACTGCGCTTCCCTGCGGACCGTGCGACTCGCCTACAAAATATTGCTCGCGGAGATGAGGGATTTTTATTAGCACTGGCTTACTCAACGCAGCGCGGCTACTCGCATACACATCCATTTGTCGGTGAGATCCGTCTCGGGCAAGTCGCAGTGGAAATAGAGGCAGAAGAACTCGGGTTCTCCATTTCGATTGGAGACATCGAAGAAACAGAGTGCGAAATGCTGAATCAGTTTGGTGGCAGCAAAGCGGAAGCACCAAAATTTACACGCGGCTACGGTTTGGCATTCGGACATAGCGAACGCAAGGCGATGGCGATGAGCCTTGTAGACCGAGCGCTGCGAGCCGACGAACTTGGGGAGTCCGTAGAAGCCCCCGCCCAGATGCAAGAGTTTGTGCTTTCCCACAGTGACAGTCTGGAGGCTTCTGGATTCGTTCAGCACCTGAAACTACCTCACTATGTCGATTTCCAAGCCGAATTAGAGCTCGTGCGGAAATTGCGTGCGAGCATGAGCAACGAACTTTCAAACAACAAGGACACGCCGTGAGTATGCCAAGCGCTGAAGCGGCCCACGTCAACTTCGCATATTTGGACGAACGGACCAAGCGCATGATTCGTCGTGCGATTCTTAAAGCGATCGCAATTCCTGGCTACCAGGTTCCATTTGGTTCGCGTGAAATGCCCTTGCCATATGGGTGGGGTACCGGGGGGATCCAAGTCACCGCATCAATTATCGGCCCCAAGGACACCCTCAAAGTTATCGATCAAGGATCAGACGACACGGTCAACGCCGTCAACATCAGACGTTTTTTTGAACGAACTGCTAACGTCGCAACGACGACCCGCACACATCAAGCCACCATCATTCAAACGCGTCACCGTATTCCAGAGAAGCCGCTCTCGGAAGGACAGATCATTGTCTATCAAGTACCCGTTCCAGAGCCAATGCAACGCCTCGAGCCCCGCGAGATCGAGACCCGGAAGCTGCATGGACTTGCAGAATACGGCCTAATGCACGTCAAACTTTACGAAGATATTGCGCGTTATGGACACATCGCAACGACCTACGACTATCCGGTCATGGTGAATCATCGTTACATCATGTCACCTTCACCGAATCCTAAATTCGATAATCCGAAGATGCACATGAATCAGGCGTTGCAGCTCTTTGGAGCTGGCCGAGAAAAACGCATCTATGCAGTACCACCTTACACATCGGTAGAAAGTCTCGCCTTTGAGGATCATCCTTTTGAGATACAAAAATGGAATGCGGCCTGCGCCAATTGTGGCGCAACCGATTCGTTCTTAGATGAAATCATCACGGATGACTGCGGCAGTCGTATACACATTTGCTCCGACTCCGATTACTGTCAAACGCGGCAAGACGATGAAGCTCCGGAGGCATCATGATGGTAGATTCCACCCTACCCTTACTACGGGTTCGGGATGTGAGCAAGTGTTACGGTCAACGGATTGCGTTGCACTCAGCCAGTTTTGACCTGTGGCCTGGTGAAGTGATGGCCGTCGTTGGCGAGTCCGGATCCGGTAAGACAACACTGCTCAATACGATTGCCGCCCGCAGCCCCCCTGACACGGGCAGCGTCGAATTCTTGGATCATAACCATCTACAAAACATCTATGAGATGACCGAAGCCCAACAACGCAAGCTTGCGCGGACCGAATGGGGCTTCGTCCATCAAAACTCCGCAGACGGCCTGCGGATGGACGTGTCTGCGGGTGCCAATGTTGGTGAGCGACTAATGGGTCTTGGCGAGCGCCACTACGGACGACTGCGCAGCGTCGCGACGGAGTGGCTTGAACGTGTTGAAATCGACACTTCCCGCCTAGATGACACCCCAAGAACATTCTCCGGCGGTATGCGGCAACGATTACAGATTGCACGCAATCTCGTCACACAGCCGCGACTCGTCTTCATGGACGAGCCGACTTCCGGTTTGGATGTGTCTGTGCAAGCACGCCTGCTCGATCTGTTGCGGCAACTCACTCGTCAGATGCAATTGGCGGTTGTCATTGTGACGCACGACTTAGCTGTGGCCAGACTACTTGCACATCGTATGTTAGTGATGCAAGCCGGAAGGGTTGTTGAGGCTGGGCTGACGGATCAGGTGCTAGATGATCCGCAGCACCCATACACTCAGTTACTCGTATCGTCAGTTTTACAACCTTAAGTTCGTAAAGAATATGAAGATGCTGCACATGAAAGATGTGTCTAAGCGGTTCACGCTACACCACCAGAATGGTGTAGAGCTAAAAGTGTTGAACGGTGTCAATCTGAGCCTCATAGCCGGTGAGTGTGTCGTACTTGACGGGCCATCTGGCATGGGCAAAAGCACTTTGCTCAAACTGGCTTATGCCAACTATCACGTAACTTGCGGGACGATTGAAATCAAACAATTTAATGGCCAGGTCATAGAACTTACCCAAGCCACTCCTCGAGAGATCTTGAAACTACGCAGCGACACGGTCGGATATGTGAGTCAATTTTTACGGGTTATCCCACGCGTTTCCGCACTTGACATCGTTGCCGAACCTCTAATCGATGATTTGACAAGCGATAGTATCGCCGCCGAACACGCGCGAGACAATGCACGCACACTCTTGACCCGCCTACGTATTCCAGAGCGGCTCTGGGGACTGCCGCCCGCTACATTTTCTGGCGGAGAGCAACAACGGATCAATATTGCACGCAACATGATCAAGCCAAAGCCCCTACTTCTGCTCGACGAGCCTACCGCATCGCTAGATGCTGCCAATACCGCCACAGTGATCGAGCTAATCCACGAGGCCATAAGCCGAGGCACAGCAGTCTTAGGGATTTTTCACGATACCCAGGTTGGCGCTACGGTCGCCACTCGACACATCGACATCGCGCAGTTTAGGAGCGCAGCATGAGTGAAGCCGTCTTTAAAAATGCCAAGCTCGTTTTATCTGAAGAGGTCACCACAGGCAGTCTATCCGTACTGAACGGCCGAATCGATTCAATCGATACGGGTCATCAGCTATTCAAGGGTGGGCATGACTTGGAGGGCGACTACCTCATGCCCGGATTCGTTGAGATGCACACCGATAATTTCGAGAGACACCTCATGCCCCGCCCGAAGGTTCACTGGGCGGAGCTGCCAGCACTGTTAGCTCATGATGCCGAGATTACGGCTGCCGGAATCACGACTGTCTTTGATGCGCTCGGAGTAGGCGATACCGATCCGGAGAGTTTGCGGGGTAGCGCATGGTCAACTGTGCTGGAGACATTAGACACTTGTGCAAGCGAGGGACTCTTGCGCGCGGATCATCATATTCACGTGCGCTGCGAGTTACCCGCACCTAATACGATTGAGTTATTTGAGCCCTTTCATCATCATCCGCGATTAGCGCTCATCTCCCTCATGGACCACACGCCCGGTCAACGCCAATGGGAAAATCTAGAGGCGGCAAGAACCTACTACACTGGCAAGAAAGGGTGGTCCGATGAAAAGTTCCAACGCCAAGTTCAATATGCCTCCGAACTACAAACGCGCTACGTGACGCCTCACCGCAAGTACTTTGTAGACTACTGTCAAGCGCACAACATCTCCCTAGCTAGCCATGACGACACGACTCCTGCCCATATCCATCAGGCAAAGGCCGAGGGCGCATGCATGTCAGAGTTTCCGACCAGCTTGCTTGCGGCTCAAACCGCCAAGGAACAAGGATTGCTAACAGTTATGGGCGGGCCGAATGTCGTTCGCGGCGGATCGCACTCAGGTAATGTCGCCGCATCTGACTTGGCGCGGAACGACCTACTTGACATTCTATCCTCTGATTATGTACCGGGCAGCCTATTGAGTGCGGCGATGCGGCTAGTGGATGATCAAATTTTTACACTCCCTCAAGCAATTTCTACTGTGACACACAACCCCGCACACGCCACAGGTCTGCACGATCGCGGTCAATTGAAAGTGGGTCTGCGTGCCGATTTGATTCACGTGCGCCTAGTTGATCTGCCATTAGGAAAAAAATATGCTGTTGTGCGAGGAGTATGGCGAGAAGGGCGTCGCGTGTTGTGACACTTTCTGCTCATGTAAAAGCGCTGTCATATCGACGACTCATAATAAAGATCCTTTACTTTCTTCCTAGTGGAGTCCGATCCATGCTCAAGAAAATCCTTGCAGTTGTGGCCTTAAGCGTTGGCTTTTCCAATGCACTGGCACAAGACCTTAATTTCGGCATTATTTCTACTGAAGCCACCCAAAATCTCCGCGCTGATTGGCAACCCCTACTCGATGATTTAGAGAAAAAAACAGGGTTAAAAGTGAAAGCCTTTTTCTCATCCGACTATGCGGGTATCGTTGAAGGCATGCGTTTCAACAAAGTACAGGTAGCGTGGATGGGCAATAAGTCAGCAATGGAAGCAGTCGATCGCGCGAACGGCGAGATATTTGCTCAGATGGTGAACGCCGATGGCACGCAAGGCTACTACTCACATATCATCACTCATAAAAATAGCTCCTTACAAAATATTCAAGACATGTTCAATAACGGCAAGAATTTGAGTTTTGGCAATGGTGACCCGAACTCGACTTCTGGCTTTCTAGTTCCCGGCTTTTATGTATTCTCATCGAATAACAAGGATCCTAAAACCTTGTTTAAAGTCGTGCGCAATGGTAACCATGAGCCAAATATTTTGGCTGTAGCTAGTAGACAAGTTGACGTCGCAACCGCCAATAGTGAAGCGCTAGACAAGATCAAAGAGCGTCAGCCAGAGAAGTTTAAGGAAATCAAAGTTATTTGGACTTCTCCTTTAATTGCCTTAGATCCACTAGTAATGAGCAAGTCCCTCCCTGACGCAACTAAAGTAAAAGTAAAGGAGTTTTTCTATAACTACGGCAAAACTGATCCGCGTGAGAAAGAGATCATTATGAAAATCTCCAAACTGTCTGGCTTTAAACAGTCGAACAATGATCAGCTTAAGCCGATTCGCCAGCTCGATCTGTTTTCTCAGCGAAATAAGATTGAAGTCGACACCACGATCGCATCTGCTGACAAGGCTAAAAGACTGGCCGAGATCGATCAGAAACTAGCTGCACTCAAGTAAACACTGCACCGACAAGGTTTTTTTACCCAGAGCCTTGTCGGTCATGCCGCAGCAGCCTTGTGAAATAAGTGTGTTTGGTCACCGCACAGTCTTGGCATCCTGACCGAACAAGATCGCTTTTGCTTTCTCGTCTACCGTCGGTACAACGTTAATTGATCTGGCGAGTTCATAAGCCTTGTTCGTAGCGGCTCGGCTTTTGACTCGGATGAACCATCCCTCCAGCGCTGGAAAAAGTTTGAGATCTTGTCGTTGTTTTTCGTGCGGCACAACCCACGGATACGCCGCCATGTCAGCAATCGAGTATTCACCACAGATGTAGTCGCGACCATCTGATAAACGCTTGTTCAGTACACCATATAAACGCGATGTCTCCTTGACGTAACGATCAATCGCGTAGGGCAATTGTTGTGGTGCGTACTGCACAAAATGATGATTCTGACCCGCCATCGGACCCAAACCACCCATCTGCCAGAACAACCATTGCAAGCACTCATGTCTACCACGCAGGTCTTGCGGAATAAATTTCTTGGTTTTGTCAGCTAGATATAAAAGAATTGCCCCAGATTCAAAAACGCTCAATGGCCCTCCGCCCCCGACCGGCTCATGGTCAACGATTGCAGGTATACGGTTATTCGGCGCGATTTTTAAAAACTCTTGCTCAAACTGTTCGCCCTTGCTGATATTGATAGGTTTGATCGAATAGGCGAGCCCGGACTCCTCGAGGAACATCGTGATTTTGTGCCCATTGGGGGTCGTCCAGTAATAGAGGTCAATCATGCTTTGCTTCCAATCAAATTCGTTAACGAAAGACGTCTCAAACAAGACCCTTTTACTATATCAAGGTTGAATTCACCCTCAAAGCCGATGCTGCGGTGCGAAAACCATAGGCAGTGCTCTTTAATCGTGCTTGTAGGCTGAATCCTGTTGTATAACCATGTCATCCTAGTCAAACCGGAGAAACACATGCGCTTTATTTCCACCACAACCCGTGCACTGATCCTAGGTGCAGCGGCAGCAGCGACATTTTTTAGTACAGCCTCTGCACAGTCGGATTACCCAAATCGCCCGGTCTCTGTCATCGTCCCGCAGGCAACGGGTGGTGCGAACGACACGATCGCCCGCATTGTGGCGGCTAAACTGAGCGATGTGCTGGGTCAGCAATTTGTCGTAGAAAATCGTCCTGGCGCCGGTGGCAACATCGGTACTGCAGCTGCCGCCAAAGCTAAGCCCGATGGCTATACCCTTCTGCTGACAACCAACAGCACTCAGGTGATTAATCCCTGGCTTTATAAAACTACCGGCTTTGACCCACTCAAAGACTTTGCAGCCGTTGGCTTAGTCGCAAGCGCTGGCTACGTTTTAGTCGTGAACTCTGCTTTCCCAGCAAATAATGTCAACGAGCTGATCGCCCAGGCTAAGGCGAATCCTGGCAAGATTAACTATGCCTCAGCAGGTAACGGCACACTCAATCACCTAATCGTTGAGATGTTTAAGCAAAAAGTCGGTATTGATATGCAGCACGTACCTTACAAAGGTGCAGCTGCCGCCGCGACAGACGTTGCGGGCGGCACCGTCCCTGTTTCGGTTCAGAGCGCACCTTCTTCGTTATCCCTGCTTGCGTCTGGCAAGATTAAAGCTCTTGCCGTCACAAACGAAAAGCGTATTGCTGCCTTACCCAACACGCCTTCTATTAGCGAAACGATTCCCGGCTTCGGCTCCACACCTTGGTATGGAATCTTGGCACCAGCTGGCACGCCTGCCGCGATCGTCGACAAACTCAATGCCGCCATCAAAACTGCTTTGGCTGACAAAGAGGTACAAGACAAGCTGATCAAGCAAGGTTGCGAAGCGATGCAAAACACGCCTCAGCAGTTCGCTACGCTGCTCAAGGACGACCTCGCGACCTGGGAAAAAATCGTTAAAGACTCTGGTGCGCGGGTAGATTAATACCCGATGCCGTAACGCCCGCCTCCGCAAGGAGCCTTTCCCGGCGGGCCATTTATTCCAGTACCATTTCCTTGTTGAGTTAATTGAACACTTCGTTTGGAGTGCGTAAACGCTGTTGACTCAAGTCGACAGCCAGACTGCCTCGTCCATACCGAAATAAGGGGCAGGTCTTATCCACCTTGGCATCGTTTCAGACATTTGCAAAACGGGTCCCAGCGTCAGCATTTTTCCGTGATTAGGCGTGTCCGTTCTGACATAAAGCTTTTCAACCTCGGCGTCTGTCAAGGCTCCGGGCGCAGCATCGAAGGTATCGAGCAGCCCACGACGTTGAATAAACATCGCAGACTGACAAAGAGACACATTGACCTCGTAACTGCCACCCTCTTTCGCTCTGCGCGCCAAAGCGAGCATGACGCCAAGCGCACCCAGATATCCCGTCAGATAGTCGCACATCGGTGCAAACACGAGTTTTGGTTGACCTGCGTCGATAGCTTCGCCGTAGGTATGGCAAATGCCCGTCACCGCCTGGGCAACTTGCTCCCAACCCAAGCCTTTTCTCGTCAATGCGCCAGGACGATAGCCATCGATTACAACGTCAGCGGTCTTCACAAGATCACGAAAAATTGCCGCCTGTTCCGTCACTTCAAAATCAAGAAAGCAGCTGCGTTTGTTATGACTAGTGTCGCGCACATGCTCAGCGACCTGAGGCAGATGCGGTGCCGTCACCATCAATACGTCTGCGCCATGCTCGCCTAGAGTTCGACCTGCAATTGGCCCCGCAAGAATACGAGTGAGATCTAAGGTTCGGATACCATCAAGTGGGCGACTCCCACCGACCAACACTTGAAGAAACACCCTCAACCGTGTTTTCGCAATGCAGCACACCAAGCACCTTCTGAGACAAACTGGGCAAATTAAGATGCGGTAAGAACCACCTGTTATCTTTAGTTGCCTAGGGCTGCGTCACTGTTAGCGTCTGCGCCATCGAGTCGGAAGGCGGTACTGGTGCGTACTGACCGTCTGGCTTTTTGCTTACGCGTGTAGTCCACTGTACGCAAAAACGCCGCAGCGTGCTCCAAGTCTACGGACAAGCCTTGCCGCCTTCCATGGCGTAACTCCCAAAGGTCATTGGCTGCGATACCGATCGTGGTTAGCACGGCGGAAACAGTTTCCCCTACCTTAAACGGCGTCTTATAAAAAGGATCCTTGCCTGACAACGCTAT
>CAMCWG010000102.1 GCA_945882005.1 Bordetella parapertussis | reverse complement strand
ACGACGCGGCTCTGAGAGTGCATCTGTTGATTGCCTTGTGCGCCTATGCACTCGTGACAATTTCCGCTCTCCAAGCCATGCTCATTGATGCACTCGATCATCGCCTGCACTTTCCGAGAGATTCCAACCCAGTCCAAACCAAGATGCGTAGCGCAATCGGTCGGCTTCTAGACGCCCAGCCGCCGCTTCTTGCACAAGAGCAAATTTTGTTTCGCGTCATTTGGATAGCGTTTGCGGCCTTAACATTCACTGTGTTGTCAGGATCGATCATTTCACTTCAAATGACAGGGAAATGGTTGCCGCTTGACCACAAAACGATTTTTACGCTGTTATCCTGGGTTACCTTTGGTATCCTCTTGGCTGGGCGTTACGCGCGGGGCTGGCGCGGAAGGATTGCCCTCCGGTACACACTGGTTGGTTTTGCCTTTATCGTACTCGCCTATACCGGCAGCCGTTTTGTAGTTGAAGTGATCTTACAGAGAAACTGACATGGGAAAAGTATTATTCTGGGTCGTTGCGTTTTTAGGTGGCTTGCTCGCGACACGCGTGCTTGCGCAGGTTGCTGCCAAAAAAATGTATAACGACTCTCTGCCAAAACAAGCTGGCACACAACGAGTCGTCGAAGCAGAAGCAATGGTGCGTTGCGCCCATTGTGGTGTGCATCTTCCGGAGTCCGAGGCCATTACTAAAGCTGGCGTGAGCTTTTGCAGCCAGGCGCACGCATCTCTTGGTGCAAAATCACCGCGTTAACGCTTAAGTCCCTATGTGGAAAATAGACGCGAACGGATGGCTAACCCCCGGTGCACGTATTGCACTGAAGCCATCCCCAAACTGTGATGCACGCCCAGTAAATACAAACATCGAACTACTTGTTTTACACAACATCAGTTTGCCACCCGGTCAGTTCAATACCACTTACATCACTGATTTATTTTTAAATCAGTTAGATACGACGGCTGACCCTTGGTTTCAGAATATTGTTGGGCTGCGCGTTTCGGCGCACTTCGTCATTGAGCGCGATGGCACCACAACGCAATTCGTTTCATGCAATCAACGCGCCTGGCATGCGGGGGTGTCCTCGCACAAAGGTCGAGAGCGTTGCAACGATTTTTCTATTGGTATAGAACTCGAGGGAACCGACACCCTCGCCTACACAGATCAGCAGTACGACACACTTAAGTACTTAAGCAAATGCTTACGTGCGCGCTACCCCTTGACCGCCGTACAAGGACACTGCCATATTGCACCGGGTCGCAAAACAGACCCGGGCCCAGCTTTTGACTGGGCCCGCTATGCTGAACTCGCTAACTGGACGGCCGAAACCTTACCCGAGTAGCAGATGATTTACCCGACGCACAAAGGCAGTCGGATCAGGTAGCTGTGCTCCATCGGCAAGCATTGCCTGCTCGAACAATAGATTTGCCCATTCACTGAAGCTTTCGTCCGTTGCACTCTGCACGCGCTTGACCAACGCGTGTTCCGGATTGATCTCGAGCACCGGCAACACATTAGGCGCAGCCTGGCCAGCCGCCTTCAGCATACGCTGCAAGTGCGGGCTCAAATCGTTTTGTCCAACCACCACGCAAGACGGTGAATCTACCAGACGTAAGGTGACGCGCACCTCCTTTACCCGCTCTTTTAATGCCTCTTGCAAACGCTCAACTAAAGGCTTGAATTGCTCTGCCACTTCCGTCTGATGTTTTTTCTCCTGCTCATCTGCCAGCGCCTCGAGATCTAGACCACCCTTCGCGACAGAAACCAGTTGCTTGCCATCAAACTCGCGCAGATGGGACAACATCCACTCGTCCACACGATCCCACAGCACCAACACTTCGATGCCTTTCTTACGGAAGATTTCAAGGTGAGGGCTATTTCGTCCTGCGGTGTAACTGTCAGCCGTGACGTAGTAAATCTTGTCCTGCCCATCTTTGAAACGTGACACGTAGTCAGCCAGAGTCACCGTCTGAGCGTCAGAGTCTTCGTGGGTCGAGGCAAAGCGCAACAATTTTGCAATCCGCTCGATGTTGCCAGAGTCTTCGCCCGTACCTTCTTTTAGCACTTGACCGAATTCTGTCCAAAACGTGGCGTAATCCTCTTTTTTGTTTTCAGCCAAGTCCTCAAGCAAACTCAGAATACGTTTGGTCGATCCTTCACGAATCGCTTTCACGTCACGGCTCTCTTGCAAGAGCTCGCGCGAGACGTTCAATGGCAAATCAGCCGAGTCGATCACTCCTCGCACAAAGCGCAAGTAGGAGGGCAGCATTTGCTCGGCATCGTCCATGATGAATACCCGCTTGACGTAGAGCTTCACTCCGCGCCGTGCATCGCGATCCCACATGTCAAACGGCGCATGTTTCGGAACATATAGCAGTTGTGTGTATTCGCTGCGGCCCTCGACACGATTGTGGGTCCACGCTAACGGATCATCAAAATCATGCGAAACATGCTTATAGAACTCACGGTACTGCTCATCGGTTACGTCGGCTTTGTTACGCGTCCACAACGCATTGGCCTGATTTACCGGCTCCCAGACGTCTGTTTTAATTTGTTCGGACTTATCTTTATCCCACTCTTCCTTGAGCATTTCCACAGGTAAAGAGATGTGATCTGAATAACGACGCAAGACTTCACGCAGTTTCCAGCCGCTTAGGAACTCATCCTCGTCAGCGCGCAGGTGCAAGACGACATCGGTCCCACGTGTGGCTTTTTCTGACGCAGCGATCGTGAACTCACCCTGTCCGTCCGACTCCCAAATAATTCCTTGATCGGCGGGGGCGCCCGCACGACGGCTGCGAACCGTTACTTTGTCAGCTACGATAAAAGAGGAGTAAAAGCCAACACCAAACTGACCAATGAGTTGCGCGTCCTTCTGCTTGTCACCCGTCAACTTGGAAAAGAACTCGCGTGTACCCGAGCGAGCGATTGTGCCTAAGTTGGCTACCGCCTCATCACGGGACAAGCCCACACCATTGTCTGAAATAGTGATCGTACGCGCCGCTTTATCAAAATCGACACGGACATGTAGCTCACCCTCGCCATCCAGTAAGGCTGGCTGATCGATTGCCTCAAAGCGCAACTTATCGCATGCGTCAGAGGCGTTGGACACCAGCTCGCGCAGAAAGATTTCCTTATTGCTGTAAAGCGAGTGGATCATCAGGTGCAGCAGCTGCTTAACCTCTGCCTGAAAACCCAAAGTTTGCGACGCGTCAGAAGATGATGTTGCTTGATTCATAGTACTCACCAAAAAGTTATCCACAGGGCATTGCCCTCAGCCAAAGCCTCAGGCAGGATTCTGAAGGGCATTTGGGGGGTCATCGCCATTTTTCAAGACCTCGCATCCGTTCCCAGTGCATTTTTTGGCATCAATCGCTTACTTAATAGCTGCAGGGCCAGCACCGTCGACAAACCCGCGATAAAACTAAGTAAGAGCCCATGCCCAGGCAAAATCAAGGTCATCACAACACAAAAACTGGCGAACCCATAAAACCCATAAAACATACCGCGTAGCAAGGCGACAGCGGAGTCCGGGCCGGCGTGGTGGTGTGAGAACGTAACTAACACCGTACTCATCAAGGGGAACATACCAAAAAGACCACTTGTTCGGGGGCCCATGACATCAGCAAAATAGGTCACGAGCAAGACCATTGTTGCGCCTAACGCCATCCGCAAAATGAGATCGACGTTTCCTGGCGGAGCCGACCGCGTAGGGGGAGGCGTTCGGGGTAAGGCATAGGGTGCAACAGTCAATAAACCAAGCACGATTGCAAAGGCGACGAGCAAGGGCAGGTGTACAAACTGCAGGATCGATACCGTCCCAGCATAGGTCAGCGCAGCAGCAAGCAGACTGAGCAACACACCATGGCGTAGGCACGTCCAACCGTAGGCAATACAAAAGGCTAGAGTTGCGACGACCGCATACAGCGTACCCTCGGCTGCTTGCGCGGCAAAGTCGTGACCTTGTTCAACTGAAAGTATCAACAGGACAGGTCCCGCATACACTGGAAACGCCGATAGCCACCCGGCCAGCCCAGCTCCCCAGCGACGCTGCGCCAATGAGAGCAGCAGAATCAAGCTCGGCACAAGCAACAGCTTGGCCGCTAACATCGTGGCGCTCACGTGCGTGCTACCAGTAGGTCTGTCACTGCGCCGACATCATCACAGCGCTCAAGGCCATTGATCAACTTCACAAGTTCGGCGCTATCGTCCATCGGCTCGGCGGCCAGCGACCAGCAACGCTGAAATTTTTTCATGCGCGCCTCTTCGCTTAACGGACGCTTCGGACTTGCCAGCATGGTGTCTATCGCGTGCTCCAGCACTCGTCCATCTTTTAAACGCACAGAAACGCGTTGCGGTGCTAAGGCGTTGGGATTTGGGTTGTCATCGATTTGCATCGACACCTTTTGCGACAAAACAAATGTCTGCGGATCATGCAGCGCCTCTCCGCGAAAATGCATCGGATCAAGAGAGCCGTGCTGCAAGACCTTCGCAAGCGCAAAGGGCATACAAAGGCGTGCGTAATTGGGTGAAGGCGATTGAAGTGGAGGGCGATTCACCAAGTGATTAATCAACGACGGACCATATACGATGATCTGCTCGATCTCTTCTGGATGGAACCCGTGTTGCTCCCGCAAGACCATCAGACCTTCAATGCCTCCGTGTGTGGCGCGCCCGCTCGGGTAAGGCTTATGACTTAGCTCGGCAACACGCCAGGTTTCACCCAAAGCTTTCATGGGTGACTCAAGATCCCATTGCGTCTCAAACATGGGCAAGTAGCCGAATCGACCAGTTAGCGGTAACTGCAGACTTGGAAATCCACTTTGCGCCAAATCGCACGACTGTAACGCGGCACGCGCGTTCATCCCCACCTGCAACGGCAACACAACACTGCCTTCTGTGTGACCCTGCATCGTCCCACTGACTTGTGCAAGCTGATGACCAAAGGCCGCAAGTGTGCGCTGC
Source organism: Bordetella parapertussis (assembly GCA_945882005.1). Taxonomy (GTDB): domain Bacteria; phylum Pseudomonadota; class Gammaproteobacteria; order Burkholderiales; family Burkholderiaceae_B; genus Zwartia; species Zwartia parapertussis_C. Next base: position 4,130 of record CAMCWG010000102.1, on the reverse strand, counting down.
GCATCGAAGCCACGCAAATTGGCCAAGCCTGCTACCGCACCAAAACCACCAGAGGTTGCGGGACGAAAAAAACGCAACCCTTGCTTAGAAGCCAACCCGATTGTGCAAGCCACATCTACTCCGGCCGCTACTGCAGCAATAAGTGCCCTACCCGTCACGCCACCACGTACCTGCGACTCAGCAAGCACAACCGGCAATAAGGTGGCCATCGCATGCAACACTGCACCTTCATGCAAGCAATCAAATTCCTGACAATGAATTTGGTAGGCATTGAGTAGCACCGCTTGCCCAGGACTAAACTTACGACGCGTTCCCCACAAACCGACTTGCTGTGTATCACCCCAGCCTTGAACAGCCTGAAGCAACGGCGCGATTTCAGGTGTGCTCCCTCCCGCTAGTCCGACACCTATCGTATCGAGAATAAATATCTTGGCGCGCTCAATTGCGACTGCGGACAAACTTTCAAACCTGACCGAGGCTGCATGCTCAGCTAACTGCAGATCCAACGAAGACATCCAACATCCTTAATGAGTTCAATGCTGTTTATTTGATTCAATACCTAAATCACACCTTTGGCTTTTAGTTCGGCAATCCGCTCTTGCGAAAGTCCCAGGCGCGAGGAAAATATCTCGTCATTATGCTGACCCAATGAAGGGCCTAGACTGCGAATCTTACCGGGAGTTTCCGATAGACGCGGCACAAGATTTGGAATTGCATGCACATCACCATGCGAGTCTTCCATATACTTAATGTTCTCACGTGCAGCGTATTGAGGATCTTCAAAAATCTCATCAATCGCATAAACCGAACCACAGGGAATCTGGAATGATTCACAGGTTGACAGCACCTCCTCTCGCGTACGCTGTGCTGTCCATGCACCTACATACTCATCTACCTGCGAGCGCTCCGCTTCGCGCTGGGTAATCGTCCCCCACTTACCATTCCCACCCCACTCGGGAACGCCCATCGCCAAAGCCAGGCGCTCAAAAATCTTGTCGTTCGTACACGCAATCGCCACCCACTTTTTATCTTTGGTGGGATAGTGACTGTGCGGCACAACATTGACGGTGCCGGGTCCCATCCGCTCTCGCACATAACCTTTCATATGATACGAAGGCGCTAGCTCGTCAAGGATCCTAAAGATTGGTTCGTATAGCCCAATATCAACCACTTGGCCGCGTCCTGTCTTGGCGAGCGCTTGAATACATAGCAACACACCTAGTGCGCCATACAAGCCTGCCAGATAGTCTGGGATCGTTGCGGATCCTGGCGTGACAGGCGGACGGTCTGGATAGCCGGCTAGATATGAGAGGCCACCAAAGGCATTACCAATTCGACCAAAGCCAGGACGAGGGCTGTAGGGCCCCGTCTGGCCATAGCCTGAAATCCGAACCATGATCAACCGAGGGTTGACCTCTTTCAAAACATCCCAGCCCAAGCCCCACTTCTCGAGCGTACCCGGTTGAAAGTTTTCAACCAAGACGTCAGCGTCTTTTATTAAGGCTTTGAGTAATTCCGCCCCCTCTGGCGTACGCAAATCAAGAGTTGCGGATTTTTTATTACGCGTTTCGGATAACCACGGTAAAGAGTCACCGTGCGGCGTGATACTGCCAAAGCGGCGCAAGGCATCACCGACCTTTGGCATCTCAAGCTTCACGACATCTGCACCAAATTCAGCGAGCTGAGTCGAGCAAAAAGGTCCCGCCAAGAAACTCGACACATCAATGACTTTTAGTCCATCGAGTGGTTGAATATCCACACCCTGTATTTGCATCATGTCGCTCACCGATCCCACACTTCATCCGGGACGGGCAAACCCTTCAAGTCCTCTGGGCTCAAGGGTTGATGGGGCGTGACGCCATAGGTCTCCAACATCAACGTAATCTGGCGCGTGTGTTGCGCCGCGTGCCATGTGGTGCGCTCCAACACATCGTGCATAGAGCGTTTGCCATAATAGGTTGGCACCAAATATTGAAGCGCACGATTTGGCTCGTTACGCCACCAATCCGCCACTTGCTCATGCACTTTCGACCCCCAGTCCGCTAAATCCTTAGCCGACCACGTCTTGGGTGCCACCTCGCCAAAACTTTCGAACTTGAGTTCAATCTGATTCGCAGCCTCAACACCCATTTGCGCGACACGAAAAACATGGAATGCGGTGTCGGCGGGATTTCGATTTGTATCCCGAAAATTCTGACGCAATTGCTCTGAAGGAAATTGCTGAATGAGCCGCGACGCCACTTGAATGACGGTCTCTAATTTCGCGACGAGTTGCGCTGGGGGCAAAGCGTCCATCAATTTTGTTTTTAAATCTAAGAACTTGATGACGTCATTAAACGACTGACAGAATGTGAAGCGCCCACCGAGTGCGACAACAGGTACGCTACGCGCGCCTAACGCATGCAGCTTGGCCATTCCAGCCGGATCATTCACCACGTCAATCGATTCAAAATCAATACCCTGTTTGGTCAAAAACTCTTTGGTGCGTAAGCACGAAGAGCAGCCCGGCTGCCAAAACACCTGGACACGCGCAGATTGTGTTGCTTGCATGGTTTGTCTCCTGTCATTATTTGTTGTGGGTTAATTATGACTCGGGAATGTCGCGCACGAGCGCTCGGCCGCAAAGAACTTGCCGACTGAGTGTGGATTTCTGAAAATTTATTTTCCACCGTATAATGGCGTTCTTCGGTCCATAGCGCCCTCAGCGCGATCCCCCTTGCCCGGGTGGTGAAATTGGTAGACGCAGGGGACTCAAAATCCCCCGCCGCAAGGCGTGCCGGTTCGATTCCGGCCCCGGGCACCAAAGAGCACGCATTCATGCGGCTCTTGAAGCAAAACAAAACTTAGTAGAATATTGACTTGCCCGGTCTGAAGCCTACGGCGTGACTCGAGCTAAATAATATGAAAGGTCTTTCAGCTCTTGATCTGAAACACCATAAACTGACGCCGCCATATTTGAATCGCGACCGACGGCTTGATTATTTTTGAACTGTTGCATGCTGTGCAACAAATAGTCTTCTCTCTGGCCCGCCAGCCTAGGAATCTGTTCGCGACCCAGGTACGTCGGTAGATGACATATCCCGCATCGCATGCCTTCTGCTAACTTGCCGCCACGCGCAAAGACTTCAGCGTCTTTATCGGTCGGGACAGGTGCTAATGTTTTTTCCGCGTAATACTTGGCGAGCGCCGTGATGTCTGCATCAGACACGCCATCAAGCGAGCCCTTCATCACAGGAATATCGCGCACACCTTCGCGAATCAGGACAAGCTGATTTTCGAGGAATAATTTTGGTTGCGCCGCCAGAGAAGGGATTCCTTTTAATTGAGAATTCCCGTCTGCGCCATGACAGGCCGCACACAGCGCTAAGCGCTGTGGGGCTATCTGTGCATAGGCAGCAGGGGCCGCCGCTAGGACGGCCCCCACCAAAACAACACTACGTACAACAGACCACATCCGCACGAAGCTTACTTCTTGTATGTGACGCGATAGATCACGCCATTTTGCTCGTCAGAAACCAGCAGTGAACCATCTTTCATCTGATGCAAGTAGGCTGGACGACCCCACCATGACTGATCTGCAGGATTCATAAAGCCAGTCATGAAGGGCTCAACCTTCGCGTTTTTACCATTTGCATCTGCGCGCACAGTGACGACATCAAAGCCGATTTTTTGTGTGCGGTTCCAGGAGCCTTTGCGCGCATTGAACAGCACGTTTTTGTACTCAGCTGGGAACATGTCGCCGGTGTAAAACTTGACGCCCATGGTCGCGGCGTGAGGCCCCATTAAGGCGGCAGGCTGCTCAACACCCGCGCAAGCGTTCGCCTTCTTTACGTCTGGATCAGCAATGGTGCCCTGATGACATGATGGAAAACCGTAATTGGCTTTGACCTTCAAAACATTAATCGTGTCGTTAGGCGTGTCGTCACCCAGCCAGTCACGACCGTGGTTACTAAACCAAAGTTCCTTGGTCACGGGGTGCCAGTCGAATCCAACCGTATTACGCACACCAGTGGCCAATACTTCCATGCCCGAACCATCTGCGTTGTAACGACGGATCTGAGCGTACTCAGGTGTCGGCAGTTCGCAAATGTTGCAAGGCGCACCAAAAGGAACATAAAACTTGCCGTCAG
>CAMCWG010000101.1 GCA_945882005.1 Bordetella parapertussis | reverse complement strand
ATGGACTGTCGGCACCTTTTATCGGGATGCTCTTCGATCGTCGTGGGCCACGCTTCGTTTATCTGTTAGGACTTCTGAGCTTAGGCGTTGGATATGTTCTCGCAGGGAATCTCTCCCAGCTCTGGCAGTTTCATCTTTGTGTTGGGTTGGCGGGTGGTATTGGTGTTAGCGCCTTGGGTATGGTCCCGTCCGCAAGCTTGATTGGCCGTTGGTTCCCACACAATACAAGCACAGCGATCGGAATTGCTTACGCCGGTTTTGGCGCGGGCACGCTTGCGATTGTTCCCTTCGCGCAGTATCTGAACGAAGTGATAGGCTGGCGTAATGCTTACTTCACTTTGGGCGGAATATTGATTGCATTACTGCCCTTAGTGTTAGCGTTGCCGTGGTCAGTGATCAAAGCGGGACGAAGGGTTGAATCAGGCACCGCAACGAAGCCCGTGGTTGCTGGGCAACCAAGTCCAATGGTCATTTCGGGGTCTCCGCTGCTGGGAGCGATGAAGACCACAGGATTTTGGGCGTTGGCTCAAGCATTCTTTTTTACGTCGGTCGTTGTTTATACCGTCACTGTGCAGATTATTCCGTACCTAGTGAGTGTTGGGTTTTCAGCTCTCGAGGCTGCAAGTTCGTTTGGTCTGGCAGGGATTCTGTCTGTTCTTGGCGTCAGTTCTGCCGGTCGGCTCGCAGATCGACTTGGTGCACGATGGACTGCGACGCTAACTTTTACTTGTACCTCGATCGGGCTTTGTGCGCTGCTCGGTTTAATGTATTTCCCGTCACAATGGCTGTTGATGACCTTTGTTATTTTTTTCGGAATTGCGCAAGGTGCGCGTGGCCCGATCGTGTCTGGTTTGTGCACCAAGCTGTTTCCTCGGAATGGGCTTGCGACAATTTATGGAGCAATCTACGCTTGCATGTCGCTGGGCGCCGCGGCCGGTGCAATGGTCTCTGGGTTGATCTATGACTTCTCAGGTGGTTACAAGGCGAGTATTATTTTTTCGATGATGAATGTGATTCTTGCTGTGTCACCGTTTTGGTATTCAAAACAGTTGAGACAGTTTGAGCGTAAATCCTAGGAGCAAAGCATGCGTATCTCGATGGATAAGTGGCTTGGAAGATGTCTGCGAAACGTAGTTATATTCATTTTCTGTGCGTCGGGTTTGGTCGGTATCGCTCAGGCGGATCTGCTCGGAGACTTGACTGATGGTCAGCATGTTCTGATGATTCGGCACGCCGATGCTCCAGGTGTGGGTGATCCCGCTGGCTACAAGTTGGATCAGTGTACGACCCAGCGCAATTTGGGCGATTATGGTCGTAGACAGTCGGTTGCTATCGGTCAGTGGCTCGCAGACCGCAAAGTTCAGAACGCAAAGATGTTTAGTAGCGCTTGGTGCCGTTGTATTGATACAGCCACATTGATGAATAAAGGGCCGGTCAAGATTGAGGCCGCTCTTGGTTCTTTTTTTGATGACATGCGTCAGCGCGACACTCAGAATCGCGCTTTGCAAAGTCTGATCGCCGCCAACTTAAAAGGGTATCCAAAGCAGCCACTTATTTATGTCACTCACCACGTGAATATCGAAGCCTTCACCGGGCAAGCGATTGGTGTAGGGGACATTGTGGTGGCGCGTGTGACCCCAGAGGGGCGCTATGTGTCTCATCAAACATTTTCAAGCCCTCGTCCTTAAGCGCATAGGATCATCCTGAACTTTTATGACTGATCAAACTATTTATTTGCTGAAAGCTTTTTTTCTGGGTGTCTTAGAAGGCGTCACAGAATTTTTACCTATTTCAAGTACAGGGCATTTGATCCTCTTTGGTAACTGGATCAATTTTGAATCTGATGAAGCAAAAGTCTTTGAGGTAGTGATTCAGCTGGGGTCAATCTTGGCGGTAATGTGGATTTTTCGGCAGCGTTTAGTGCAGATGATTGTCGGGACATTGCGTTTGGATCCAGTCGAAGTCGCCTTTACGCGTAATCTGTTGATTGCCTTTTTGCCGTCAGCGATTATTGGCTTGTTATTTATTAAAATGATCAAGGCCTTGTTTTTTCATCCAGGCGTTGTTGCCGTCACATTGGTGCTTGGTGGCTTCATCATGCTGTGGGTCGAGCGTCGCCGCTCGCCTGCCGCGGCTGCTGAACTTGAGGCGCGTCCCCAAGCTCTAACTCTTGAGCAAATTACCTGGAAGCAGGCTCTTGCGGTTGGGTGTGCGCAATGTTTGGCGATGGTGCCTGGCACTTCGCGCTCGGGTGCCACTATTATTGGTGGCATGTTGTCTGGTATTCAACGCAAGACGGCAACAGAGTTTTCTTTCTTTCTCGCGATGCCGACAATGCTCGCGGCCGCGCTCTACGACACCTATAAGCACGCTGGCTTGCTGAGCCAACAGGACATGCTTGCGATTGCTGTGGGTTTTATTAGTGCCTTTCTTTGCGCGCTGCTGGTGGTGCGCGCAGTCCTAGCGTTCGTTTCAAAGCATACTTACCGAGTATTCGCCTGGTACCGGATCGGTCTGGGAATTATTGTCGGTGTTTGGCTTTGGATGGCTTGAGCTACGCAGTTTTCCGATTGTGACGTTTCTGCATAAATTGTTAGCGTGCACGCTACTTGTTTAACCCGACTGGCTTGGTGATATACCGTTTGCGCTAAGCCTATTGTGTGTATGGTGTGTATAATATTTATGCAAAGTAAAGATCTCATTCGTCTGCTCACGGATGCGGGTTGGCAACTCCGCGCTACGCGAGGGTCCCACCATGTATTCACACATCAGGAAAAGAGTGGTCACCTGTCGGTGCCACATCCGAAGAAAGACCTTGGGATCGGCTTGATACAAAAAATCCTAAGGGCGGCTGGAATTGAGGTACGAAAATCATGAAATATCCAATTGCAATTGAGCCAGGTGATGACTCTTCCTCCTGGGGAGTAGTTGTGCCGGATTTGCCGGGTTGCTTTTCTGCATCTGACGTAGGTATTGATGATGCGATTGAGCAGTCAAAAGTAGCAATTGAGCTTTGGATAGAGGTTGCTATCGACCAAGGTCAAGTCATTCCACCTCCCCAGCCCATTGCTACGCATCAAAAAAATAAGCAATTCAAGGGTTGGGTCTGGGCTATTGTTGAAATCGATCCCGCATTGCTCTCAGATGAAATAGAGCGAGTAAATATCTCTTTGCCGAAAAAAGTTCTGGCGCGTTTAGATGCCAAAGCTCGATCTTTTGGTGAAACGCGCTCAGGCTATATTGCTCACTTGGCGTTAACGGGTTAGGGACCTAGGTCATTTAGTTGTTAGGTGGCTACAATTTTATTTAAATTCATTCAATCGATACCTTATTAAAATAACCGGAGCACGACATGCGTTTATTTAGCTATCAAGATAAAAACAAACAGAAGCGAGTAGGTTTGCTGCGCGCGCCTGATGCTAAAGAGTTTATCGATCTAGGTGCGACCGATGCAGCCCTGCCGAAAAGCCTGCTTGAAATCATCGAGACCGCTGGCGCGATGGATCGTGTTGCTCAACTCGCCAAGGCCTCTAATGCCGTGATCCAGTCGCTGGCAGGCGTAAGTTTTATTCCGTTGGTCGATAAGCCCAGCAAGATTATTTGCCTTGGCTTGAACTATGCAGACCATGCGGCTGAGGGCGGTCATGCGCGGCCGGAGTACCCAGCATTTTTTATGCGTGGCCCAAGTTCGATGGTTGGGCATCTCGCACCGATGATTCGCCCTAAAGCGTCAGATAAATTCGATTACGAGGCGGAATTAGCTTTTGTTGTAGGTAAGCGTGCGCGCCATCTTACCGAGCAAAATGCCTTGGACTATGTGGCAGGCTATAGCGCATTTAATGATGGTAGTTTGCGCGACTACCAGCGTAAATCGACTCAATGGACGATCGGTAAGAACTTTGACGGTACTGGCGCTTTTGGCCCCTGGCTCGTGACACCTGACGAGTTACCACGCGCTGCGGATGGTTTACGGATTCAGTCGCGCCTGAATGGCCAGATCATGCAAGATGCAAACACCAAAAACTTTTTGTGGGGCATCGTTGAGACTTTGGTGTTGATCACAGAGTGCATGACCTTAGAGCCTGGTGATGTGGTCATCACTGGAACGCCAGCTGGCGTTGGCTACGCACGAAAGCCACCAGTATTTATGAAGCAGGGTGACACCATTGAAATCGAAATCGACGGGATTGGTGTGTTGTCCAACCCCGTCGTCGATGAAGTCTAAACGACGTTAGACGACGCCTTGTTCACGGAACTTGGCGATCTCGTCGGCGGAGTATCCAACTTCGCCTAAGACCTCGTCGGTGTGCTCACCCCACTGCGGTGCAGTGGTCACGACATCGGCGGGGGTCCGGCTTAATACCGCAGGCTGCGTAATAAAGCCTTTTTGTTTCCCGTTTTTGTCATTGACCATTTTTGAAATGTTCGACTGTTGGACATGCTCATCGGCAAACATTTGCGGCACGTTGTAGACCGGACCGGCAGGCACGCCTGCGTTATTGAGCGATTCCACCCAGTAGGCAACCGTTTTGGTACGGAATACTTCGTTGAGTACCTTGTTGCACTTCGCACGGTTTACCGCGCGTGTTTTTTCATTGGCGAAGTCAGGATCGTTCATCCATTCTGGGTGTTGCATCAGTTCGCACAAACGGACCCAGTTGCCTTGGCCTGAAGCACCGAGGTTAAACACGCCATCACTCGCTTCAAACAAGCCCATAGGACTCGAGGTAGGATGATCGTTGCCTGCTTGACCTGCGACGTCACCTTCGTTGAGGTAGCGTGCCGCCTGGAAATCCATCATGGCGATTTGTGCGTGGAGTAAGGACGCGTGAACCCACTGGCCTTTGCCTGAACGCTCGCGCTCAAGCAGTGCAGTCAAAATACCGATACCAGCGTAGAGGCCTGCGCTCATGTCTGCGACGGCCAGTCCTGCGCGCACGGGGCCTTGGCCAGGGATGCCGGTCACTGACATCAGTCCGCCCATGCCTTGCATGATTTGGTCGAAACCGGGACGCGAGGAATAGGGGCCTTCTTGACCGTAGCCGGAGATGCTGGCCAGGATGATCCGTGGATTCACCTTTGCGAGTGACTCATAATCAACACCGAGTTTCTTTTTGATATCGGGGCGCCAGTTTTCTACCACAACGTCCGCGGTCTTCACCAAACGCATCATGACCTCAAGCGCTCCGGGCTTTTTCAGGTTCAAGGTCATCGCTCGCTTGTTGCGGTTGAGGTTTTGAAAGTCACCTCCTTCGCGATTCGCCGCAAACATGCCCTCGTTAGGATCGACGCCTTTTGGGGGTTCAATGCGGATGACGTCTGCGCCAAAGTCGGCTAAGAGACGCACGCAGTTTGGACCCGCACGCACGCGGGACATATCCAAAACTTTGAGGTTGGACAGGGCGGATGAAGCTTGAATTTTTGACATGGCTTTTATGGAAGTGAATCAGAGAGGATTACGAAAAAATTGGATCGAGCCTTGTTGTTTTTTTTGGGCTGGAAACGGTTTTATAAGTTGCTTTCAGTATTATTGCAAGGGATACTACTATGCGAACAACTATAACTGGAGAAGCCCCTCATGGCCGAGATTTTGACTGCAAAAAATGGTGCTGTTGGCACGATTACGATTTCCAACCCTACCAAGATGAACGCCATGTCGGTGCAGATGTGGACCGATTTGCCAAAAGCGATCCGGGCGTTTGACGCGGACCCAGAGGTTCGGGTCATCGTCATTGCTGGCGTAGGGGATAAGGCCTTTGTGTCGGGCGCTGACATTTCGCAGTTCGACAAGCTTCGCAGTTCGGCAAAGACGCAAGACGATTACGATAACGCGGTGGCCGATTCGATGGTCGCGCCAGTTGAGTGCTCCAAGCCGGTCATCGGCAAGATTCGTGGGTTTTGCTTCGGTGGCGGATTAGGTTTGGCTGCCGCTTGTGATATCCGAATCTGCTCCGAAGACGCAACCTTCAGAATGCCAGCCGCACGTTTGGGCTTAGGGTATGGGCACAAGGGCATTAAGCGGTTCACAGACATTATTGGTTTGGCCAACGCTACCGATATCTTTGTCACTGCTCGCCGCTTTGATGCGCAGGATGCTTTACGGATGGGTTTTGTCTCTCGCGTCTGTGCCGGCAACGAGATCGACGCGGTCGTGGAGCAGTACACCAAGATGATCGCTGAGAATGCACCGCTAACCGTTGCGGCAAGCAAATTCAACATCCGGCAAGTGTGCGCGCATCCCGATGAGCAGGACATGGAGCGCGCGGTACAGATGGTGAAGAACTGCTTTGCCAGTGAAGACTTCAAAGAAGGCCGCACTGCCTTTATGGAAAAACGCCCTGCACAATTTAAAGGGCGTTAATTAAAAAAAGGCGCCTTACTGAAGGCGCCTTTTTCTAGTGCAGCTTGCCCGGCCTATGCGCCTTCACGCTTGGGAAACTGCATGCACATAATCGCGACACCGGTGTCTGACGATTGAACGACAGGCGCCTTGTCTGTGGGGGCGATAAAAATCAATGAGCGCTCAAAGGCATCTTCTCCGTTGATGGTGCATGCGCCTCGCAATACCATCCAGTATTGACCGCGCCCAGTGTCTGGTGCCGGACCAGAAATCACTTGTGCTGAGGTCGTTTGGAAAAGCGTTGCGCCTAGGCCGTCCGCCTCAGAAGGGACGACCTCATGCGTTTTGATTCCATCAATATTCGCTGGGCCATCCGTATCGCCAATTAGAGCTGGAATTAATCCCAGGCCATGACGGTAGGACTTGGTCTTACCTTTCAGTGCATCTTTGTGTTCTGGCATCCAGCGTGCGCCAGGATCCCATCCGTTACGCAAGGTGTAGTACTCGACATTCGTGCCTTCAGCATGAATAGGCGCATAGGGAGTAAACGCCATGGCGTAGTGCACCGTCATGCCTTCAATAGGCTTGATCCCAAACTTTCCCTCACCCGAAACAAATACTTGAAATTGGTCTGCTTGATGGTAGTGACCAGGGATGGATGAGTGTGCACCCTGTTCGACTAGAAAGGCGATTGGCTCGAGCGGCGGCGGAAAGGCCTCTGGGGCTCGAGGTGGCATGTTTTTCGCTCTGCGCTCAACTGAGTTAATCCCAACACAGGACGATATCCAAGTGTCTGTGCCGTTAGGGAGCTTGTAATAGTGACGCTCTTTAAGCGCTTGTTCCTTGGTGACCACATGAGGCATATCTCAAATTCCTTTGTTTGCTCTATTGGCAGTTCCCAATGATCTTACCTTTTCAGCTCTGCCGTGTCTAAGTATCAAGATTAAGTTAGGTCGGTAGTTGTAGATTTTGGATGATTTGCCGAAACCCCTCGGGGAGCGCGACAGGTCGCTGCGTGTCGCGATCCACACAAACATGTACGAAGAGGCCTTGTGCCGCCGCTAAATCCGAATCTTTGGTGAAGACTGCGACTTCGTAAGTGATTGAGCTGCGGCCAAGTTTTGCAGGGCGCACGCCTATTTGAACTGTGCCAGGCGCAGAGACTTGGCTGTGGTAGCGGCATTCGGACGCGACGACAAGCGTTTGGTATGGCCCTGAAATATGCGGCCGCAAGTTGTAATGAAAGAGGAATGCATCGACGGCTGTGTCAAAGAAAGAGTAATAGTGTGCATTGTTGACGTGGCCGTATGAATCATTGTCGGCCCAGCGTAACGTCAGGGGATCAAAAAAAGGGAAGTCATGTTTGTGCAGCGGTGCACCGCGTGTGGTTTCGGTCGATGGATTGCTCATGATTTGTTGTCGTATTGGGTTGATGCAGTATGAATCAGTCGGGCTTATATTTACTTGAAATTAGGCACAGTGCAGCAAAGATTCCGATGCCAAGTCCTCCGGACAGCCAGAGGGCTCCCGAGCCCCACTCCGTGACCGCTAAACCAAACAAAAATGGTGCGGCCGCTTGTGCAAATTTAGAGGGCATCATCAGCCAGCCTTGGCGTTGTCCGTAGCCGCGCGTCCCAAAGATAGCAAGTGGCAAGGTACCCCGTGAAATAATCAGAATCCCATTGCCAAGGCCATGCAGGACAACAAAGAGCGCGGCAACAGGCGCGCCAAAAATCATCAGCAGTGTTGCGCCAACGGGGTGCACAAACGCCGCGATGCGGGCGCTAATTAACGGGTGCCAACGACGCATAAAAAAGAAATCAAGCAAACGACCCAAGACTTGCGATGGCCCGACGAAGGCACCAATCGCGAAAGCCACGGCGAGCGGTACACCGATACCCTCGAGCATGCGCGGCATGTGGGTCATCAAGCCCATCCCCACAAAGGAGCTCGCGGCGAAGACAAACGCGAGCAGAGCACCCGTGTATTTGCCGGGACCATTCTGAATGGCGGGCGATGCAGTCGTTGCGCTTGTCACGGCTGCTGGGACTTCTGCTGCTGGCGTGGGTGTTGGTTTAGGTGTCGTTGTGGTGTCAGGTTTCGGTACCAGGGCATTGACTGGCAATCCAATGAATATGTGCGTTGCTGCCCAGAACCAGCAGGTACCCCGCCAGCCAAACTTTGACTCAATGTAGACGGAGGTAGTCCAGCCCACTAAGCTCGCAAAGCCAGCTATGAGAGTGACACCTGTAATTGGATTGCGCGACTCTTTTCCGAACAAGCGGACGATCGTGGCAAAGGCGACCTCAAACAGTCCACAGGCCATACCAAAACCCAAGATTGCATAGGCGATTAGTACAGACAGCAATCCTTGGGAAAAACCTAATAATGTCAGCGCGATTGCAAACGATACACTTGACATCATCAGGACGGGTCTGCCGCCGAAGCGGTCAACCAGTCGACCCACGTAGGGGCCAGCAAAAGCAGAGACGCAGAGTGCCAATGAAAATGCAGCGAAGATTGTCGCAGGCGACAAACCCAGGTCTTTGCTCGCTGGGATAGCGGTGACGGCGGGAAGATAGTGCGAGCCTGCACTTGCCAAGATTTGTGCGATGCCAGTAAAACCGACAGCGCGGTAGATGCGGAGATTCATGTCTTTGTTTTTCGAGTGTCTACTGACTTTGTTCTATTATCCAACTTTATATCGAAATGTTTTTGGGTATGGCGGGGCTAAGATTAATCGAGTAAATCAGTCATTTATTCTGCAAAAATGGAAATAACCCAGATACATGTGAATTATCTTGAGACTGAAGATCGTATTCTCATGCGAGTTAACGTTGGCGCCGATCAGCAGGTGGCTTTTACGCTTACTCGTCGAATCGTCCGCTTCATCCTTGAGAACATCGCAGCCATGCCCTCTG
>CAMCWG010000100.1 GCA_945882005.1 Bordetella parapertussis | reverse complement strand
CATCCGCGCAACAATATCGGTTGCACCGCCTGGTGCGTAGGCAACTACCAGTCTTAAGGGCTTGTCGGGAAATTCACGCGCCTGGCTGCGCGCGCTGAACGATAACGTACAGGCCAGTAGCCCCAAACAGATAATAAGTGCCGCGCGTTTCATGACAAGGTCCCTGAAGTGAACATAATTGGATGGGCGGTTCCCTTTTCGCCATAGAGGCGGGTCGCCATAACTTGGCATCGTTCGATGTATCGATGCTCATGCGGCTCGTAATCTGCGACAGCATTGTGGGTGGTGCCGATGTTGTCCCACATCAGCAGCGAATTTTTCTTCCACGCGTAGGTGTATAAAAACTTGTCTTGTAGTTGATGCGAAAACAGAAAATCAAGCGTTTTCTTGCTCTCGTTTTCTGACATATCGCTGATATGCATAGCGTACCCGGGGTTTGCGTACAACACCTTTTTTCCGGTGATCGGATGAGTGAGTACAGCAGGATGCACAGCAGGGGGCCGCGCTTGTCGCTCTCGCTCGCTGAGTGCCGGTCGAGCACTTCCGGGTCTCGCACGCATCATTTCCCAAAACTTATTGAAATCATGGGTGATTGTTTTGTTTGCGAGCGTTTGTTTTAGCTCGGACGGCAAGTCTTCATAGGCAGCGTGCATATTGCGAAATTGCGTCGCTCCCAAGGGCTTTCCACCACGATGTGGAATCGTCGTGCCGTATAAGACGTTCGCAAAGGCGATCATCTTGGCGTATGACATGTCCGTGTGCCAGGATTGACCCGCATCTTTTAGTCCAACTGCTTGACCATCTCTCGTCATGTTCGACAGAATCATCACCTCAGGATGACCGTCAGCCTGTGCTCTCCCACCCGGGCTAATGTAGAGCTCTCCAAAACGTTCGCTAAATGCTTTGAGTTGACTGGTTGAGAGATGTTGCTCGGGGAACTCTAAGACTCCATGGGTGCCTAGCGCATGCATCAACTGATCGATCTCACTGCCTTTGAGACTGATAGACAAATCAAGCTCAAGGACGCGGGCGCCCATTGCGTTGGAGTTCGGTTCAATGATCATGTCGGTCTCGGAAGAATCACTATGCCGAGCATAACTCTAGAACGCACGGAAACGAAGTGATTGCGCAGATCGGGTTGTTTGTGCAGTGCATTAAGGAAAAGGTAGGCTGGACTGGAACACGACAGGTGTTTGGTCTGTCTCGGTCTGGGCGGTAAGGTTTGCGGCGCGGACACCGAGCAGTCGTATGCGTTGCTCTAGAGGAACGCGCTTGAGGCATTCCGTGGCTGCTTTTCTTATCAGGTCTCCTGTCGAGATCGCGCTTGTCAGCGTGACGTCCCTGGTGATCACGTGAAAATCCGCAAACTTAATTTTTATCCCGATGGTTTTCGATGCATATCCTTTCCGGGCTAAGTCCTCGGAGAGTCTTAAGCAGAGTTTGGTAAACGCCTCTGACAGCAACGCTCGGTCATGTTTTGGGTGTAAATCTCGCTCGAAGGTTGTCTCCCGGCTGATTGATTTAGGTTCTGACCATGTCACGACAGGACGGTTGTCGATTCCATGGGCGGCCTCGTGCATCCATGTCCCGGTGGCTCTGCCGAAATGGGCAATTAGCAAGTCTGGTGCGGCGGCGGCAAGTTCGCCTACGGTCACAATTCCTAGCGCGCCAAGTTTCTCGTTTGCTTTAGGCCCGATACCATTAATTTTTTTTGCTGGTAGTGGCCAGATTCTGTCCGCTAGCTGCTCGATTGGTAGGATGGTTAGCCCGTTCGGTTTCTCTAAATCTGAGCAAATTTTTGACAGAAGTTTGTTTGGGCTGATGCCGATTGAACAGCTCAGCCCCGTCACCTCAAAGACACGCGCTTTGATTCTCTGAGCAATCGTGAGAGTGTCTTCTTCGTGATCACTCAGATCGATATAAATTTCATCGATCCCGCGATCCTCAACCGCGGGTGCGATCTCGGTAACGGCGCGTTTGAACAATTGTGAATAATGTCGGTAAGCGTCGAAGTTTGCCGGTAGCAGTATGGCGTGAGGCGCAAGCAGGGCGGATTTCATTAAGCCCATCCCTGAAAAAACACCAAGTGCGCGAGCTTCGTAAGTCGATGTCGTCACGACCCCACGGCCGGCGTAGTCTTTGAGGCGCGGAAATTGTTCGAGATCTGAGGAGGTATTTGGAGCGGGTGCGCTCGCGCTTCTACCCCCAACAACGACCGGGTGACCACGAAGCTCTGGATAGCTCAATAGCTCAACGGACGCAAAAAAAGCGTCCATATCCAAGTGAGCAATTCGGCGTCCACGCGTCATGACTCAAGTTTAGGTGAATCCGGCGTGTATGGGTGGTGAGAGCCTTGTTCTTTGATGGGTTGAGCGTACTTTTTACAGGCTGATTAAAATAGCTAAAAATAATCCTTAAATGTATTGTGGCCGGAACTCGAAAAATGAGCGCACACGCAGCATCAACGTCAACGAATAATCTACACATTGCAGCGTTTCATGCGATGCCGACTCCCCAGGCCGTTCAGGCCAAGTTTCCACTAACAGAGGTGGCGTCCCGGACGGTGGCAAATGGTCGAGCGGAACTCGTCCGGATTCTCAAAGGTGAGGATAAACGGCGCTTTGTTGTAGTCGGGCCATGTTCGATTCATGACCCGGTTGCCGGAATGGATTACGCGCGCAGACTCAAAGCGCTCGCAACCGAGGTCTCGGATGTGTTGATGATTGTGATGCGAGTCTATTTTGAAAAGCCACGTACGACGGTTGGCTGGAAGGGCTATATCAACGATCCCCATATGGACGATACGTTTCGTATTGACGAGGGTATGGTACTTGCCCGGCAGTTTCTATTGGATGTAAATGAACTTGGCCTACCCGCTGGCACCGAGGCGCTGGATCCCATTTCTCCTCAATATTTAGGTGACTTGATCGCCTGGAACGCGATTGGTGCGCGGACAACAGAGTCCCAAACACATCGTGAGATGTCGTCGGGCCTGTCAACGCCTGTCGGCTTTAAAAATGCAACAAATGGCGAGGTGGGTGTGGCAGTAAATGCCATTCTGTCTGCGTCTCGGCCGCACCGGTTCTTGGGAATCTCGGGTGAGGGTCAAGTCTCAATTGTGCACACGACCGGAAATCCTTATGGTCACCTCGTGCTCAGAGGTGGGGATGGTCGCCCCAACTACGACACAGTATCCATTGCTCTGGCAGAAGAGGGCTTGAAGAAGGCAAAGCTCACACCCACGATCGTGGTCGATTGCTCACATGCGAATAGCTACAAGAAGCCAGAGTTGCAGCCTTTGGTGATGTCGGATGTCGTGAGTCAGATTGTGGCTGGGAATCGCTCTGTTGTCGGCGTCATGATCGAGTCTAATATTGCTGCTGGAAACCAGTCCATTCAAGCCGATCGTAGCAAAATGACCTATGGCTGTTCAGTAACAGATGGCTGTGTCGATTGGGATACGACGGCCACAATGATTCGAGAAGCTGCTGAGCGCTTACGCGGGGTGCTCGCATAAAGCGAGTCACCCTTAGTCGAAACCGTAGAGTTCTGCTGGGTTAGTGACAAGTATCCGGTCGATTACTGCACCGTCTTCTGTCCAGCGAGTCATGAGGTCAAGTAATTTTGCATCATCCGGCTTGATGGTTTCTGTCGGGTGCGGCCAGTCGCTTCCCCATACGAGCCGTTCAGGCGCAGTCTTGATCCAGTGTTTCGCAACAGCATCGATGTCACGAAACTGGCCTTGCTCACCAACCTGACTGTCTAGGTAGGGGCCTGAAAGCTTTACCCAGGTCCGTCCGCGCTCAATCAGTGTATGCGCGAGCTGGACCGCCGGATGATCGACGCCTGCAGGCTGAGGCAATCGGGCCATGTGGTCGATAACGATCCGTGAAGGCAAGCGCTTAAGCATCGCTGCATGTTCAATAAATTGATCAGCAGTCCAATGCAGTTGTACGTGCCAGCCATAGGGCTCAATACGGTGCGAAAGCGCCTCGACCATATCGAAGCTTGCGGCTGCATGCGTTGGGGTATACAGAGAAAAACGAATCCCACGTACTCCTGCCTTGTCTAGTTCTCGGAGGTGAGCATCGGTTACATCGGTGCGCAGCACAGCTACGCCACGCGCATTCTCGACACCAAGCTGCGCGATTGCATCGACAGTGACGCGATTGTCTACACCGTAACTGCGCGGCGTAACGATGATGGCACGCGCCGTTCCCAATCTTTCTTGGAGTTGACGGTACTCGCTAACAGTCGCTTTCTCTAAGGCATGCGCTGCGTCGACCACGGTGGGGAAGCGCGAGTCGTAGATATGCAGGTGGGAGTCGCATGCGAGTGCAGGCATCTGTAGAGCGGGGCGCTGCGTACCGGCTGTATTTGGAATATTCATTTCTTTTTAGACTGTTGTCGCAAGCGTGTTGCCTCGGCACGGATTAGTTCGGTGTGTTGACCAAGCGTTGGTGCTGCGAAGGGTTCAGGGCCCGGAGTTCGACTAAAACGAAGTGAGCGCTTTAGGCCGCGATACTGCCCAACGACAGGATGCTCAAACGTTGTAATCATGTCTTGGCTTTGCACTTGCGGGTGATCAAACATGTCTTCAACGCTTCGCGCCGCAGAACAGGGAACCTCTTCGCCAAAAATATTTTCCCACTCAAGTGCGGTCTTATTGCTCAGTGCGCGGTGAATAATTGGGACGATTTCCGCTTGGTGCGCAGCACGTTTGCGCACGGTGTCGTAGCGCTCGTCCGCGGACAAGTCACGTAAGCCCAGTTTTTGGCATAAGGCGGTCCAGAAGTGTGGGGTATTCGCAGAAATATACAGATAGCCTTCTTTCGTTGGATGCAGGCCGGTAATGCCACCCGAGCGCATGTCGCGCCCCACATCGCGCCCCTCGTTCTCCGCCCAGACGAGACGAGCAGATTGCAGGGTCATCGCGGCAGACAATAAGGAAACACTGACGAATTGTCCTTCTCCAGAGCGTTCACGCTCAAAGAGTGCCGATGAAACAGCGCCAGCAACGAGGGCAGAAGCGTAATAGTCGACAATAGACCCGTACAAGATTTCTGGCGGGCCATCTTTTTTACCCTGCAGCGTACACATCCCAGTCATGGTCTGTAGAACTTGATCAAAGCCTGCTTTATCTTTGAGTGGACCCGTCTCACCGTATCCACTCACTGTGCAGTAGATCAGTCTGGGGTTAAGTGCCTTGAGTTGTTCATAGCCGATACCAATGCGCGGGGCCACGGTTGGTCGGAAGTTGTGTACCAGCACGTCAGCGGTTTCAATCAAGGTCAGTAACGTGGCAAGGTCATCAGCTTGTTTTACGTCAAGGACTGCCGATAGCTTGCTGCGATTGACGCCTAGGAATGCTCTGCTTTCTGAGTCGAGCGTCGAGGGGTACTTACGTAAGTTATCACCCATGGGCGGTTCGATCTTTATGATCTCAGCACCTTGGTCGGCGAGCAGTGAGCAGGCGTAGGGGCCAGCGATATACGCAGACATATCCACGACACGCACGCCAGAGAGTGGACCTGAAGCGCCTTGGCGGGAAGGCAGTTCGGACTGCGCTTGCGAGGATTGAGTTTTCATACTCCGACTTTAGTCTGCTTGGATGTTGGCGTTTTGCGCAATTGTTTTCCAACGCTCGAGTTCAGTCGCCAAATGCTTAGCAAACGCATCTGAACTCATGGCGACCGGAGAGGCTCCTTCCTTGACAAAAAACGATTTCATTGTCTCGGAGGTGATGATCTGGTTGATCGCCTTATTGAGCTTGTCGACTACTGGCTTCGGTGTACTTGCTGGTGCGAGAACACCCCACCAGAGATCCACAGCTGCTTTCGGATAGCCTGATTCTTTGAGCCCGCGGATCTCCGGCGCAACCTCCGAGCGCTCCACAGTCGTGACAGCCAGGGCACGAATCTTTTCCGCCTTGACCTGCGACAACAAAGAAGGTGCGCTTGCGATGATCATGTCGATTTGCCCGCCAAGCAAGTCCGTCACGGCGGGACCCATACCTTTGTAAGGCACATGGGTCATTTTGATATCGGCCGCCTCGGCGAGGAGCTCGGAGGCAAATTGGTTAATACTGCCGACACCAGAGGTCCCGTAGTTGAGTTTACCCGGGTTGGCCTTCGCGAATTTGACGAGGTCCTCGAGCGTCTTATACGACGTGCCATTACCCACGGTGATCAGCATCGGCCCCTTGGCCAACATTGCGACGGGTGTAAAGCTTTTAATCACATCGTACTGAAGATTCTTGCGGACCGCGGCACCAGTCGTAAAGGTCGACGACAGTACAACCAGGGTATATCCGTCGGCTGGTGCTTTGGCTAGCAATACGTTTGCCAAAATGCCGCCCGCTGCGGGTTTGTTTTCGACGACAACCGATACGCCAAGAGCTTCTTGGAGCTGTTTACCAATCACTCGCGCAAAAATATCGTTTGAGCCACCGGGAGCGCTGCCAACCAGTATTGTGATGGGTTTGGTGGGGAAGTCACTCTGAGCGCTGGCTGTTCCCATTACTGTTGTAAACAAGAGTGTGGCGATGGCACGCACATATTTTGTCGGACTAAACATAGATTTTTCCTTGATGAGAGTCGAATGTATTATGGGAGCAAGCCCATGCTTTTCGCATTGGCCACAAGTGCTTGCGCGCTCCTAAAAAAGGGCGGATCGATCATTTTTCCATCTACAACGTAGGCGCCAACGCCCTGCGCTTCGGCTTGCGCAGCGGCGTCTAGTACGCGTAAAGCGTGCGCAATCGCCTCGTCGCTGGGTCTGAAGGCTTCGTTGGCCATTGCGACTTGGCTAGGATGAATGCATGTCTTGCCGGTGTAGCCGAGCCGGGCAGCGAAGCCTGCTTCGTTCCTGAAGCCATCCGTATTTTTAATGTCGGCGTAAGCAGCGTCAAAAGCGGCTACGCCCGCTTCAGCCGCAGCCATTTTCATCTCCATCATGGCGTACTGCACAGCAAAAAGCTCTTTGCGCGAGACGGCGATGGGTTCAAAGAGATCTGCAAGTCCGAGCTGAAGTCCCGCGACACGAGGATGCGCACTTGCCAGTTCGTAGGCGGTACGCAGAGCTTTGGGTGTCTCGACGTTTAACAATACTTTGATTGGAGTCTGCCCATCTTCATTCACGCTATTTTGTCGTTCTGCTTGTTCGATCAACTTAATGGCTTGGCAGACTGCTTCAGCGCTATCTGGTTTTGGGATGTTAATCATGTCGAGGCCAGCGCGGACAACTTGAGCAATATCTTGTTCAAAAAAACGCGTGTCCATCGCGTTGACGCGAACGATCACACACTTTTTTGTGGCACAGGCAGAAGGGGAGGCCATCCAATCTGCGAGGGTCAGGCGGGCGCTCTCTTTCTTGGATTCCGCGACTGCATCTTCGAGGTCAAAGGATAGAGCATCGGCGGGGCTTGCGAGTGCTTTGTCAAAAAGCTCTGGTCGTGAACCGGGCACAAAAAGTTTGCTTCGCATAGGGAGGGCTCGTTGTTTGCTTCGCCACAGTGGCGTTTCTCTAACTATAGTGGATCGGAAAAATCCCCATTAACCTTGTTGCGGTGCAGCAAGGCAAGTGAGTGATGAGGAAATATGATTTTCAGGTCCGCCAGGCTGTAGTATTCCACCATCAAACTTAACCTTTGAAATAACCAATCGGAGATCCGATGAACTTGAATAAACTTATCCAAGCGGGCTTAGTCGTTGTATCCCTCGGCGTTTCGGCATTCGCTCATGCGCAGGCAACAGCGCCCGCAGCCTATCCAACAAAGCCGATTCGTCTGTTGGTTGGCTTTGCCCCAGGCGGCGGCACGGACTCCGCTGCACGCACGATCGCCATCAAGCTATCGGAGTTGGTCGGCCAGACAGTGGTAGTGGACAATCGTCCGGGAGCGGGCGGGAATATCGCAGCGGATGCGGTGGCGAACGCCACCCCGGACGGCTACACAATTGGCTTGGCTAATATCGGTTCGCTTGCGGTCAACCCACACATGCCTGACGGCACGCCATACAAGACGCTGAAAGACTTCGCCATGATTACGAATGGCGTGACGTTTGGAAATATTTTGGTGGTACGCACCGACTCGAATATCAAAACATTGGCGGACTATATCGCTGCAGCAAAAAGCAAAGATAAACCTTTGTTTTATGGCTCGCCAGGTTTAGGGAGTGCTGGCCACCTCGCTGGTGAACTATTACAGGCTCGTACAGGCACGTCAGCAGAGCACATAAATTACAGAGGTGGCGGTCCTGCGATGACGGCCTTGTTGGCAGGTGATATTCAAGCGATTTTCGCGAGCGCGCCGACAGCTATTCCACAAATAAAGGCCGGAAAATTGCGAGCACTTGCCGTGACCGGCGAGAAGCGTGCTAAAGCGTTGCCCGACGTTCCGACAGTCGCCGAGCTGGGATTTCCGGGTTACCAAGCAACGAACTGGTACAGCTTTATCGCTCCCGCGCGTACGCCGGATGCAATCGTTAAGAAACTCAATGAAGCACTAGTTGCAGCATTGCGTGACCCCAAGACGATTGAGCGCTTAGAGACTTCGGCAATGGAGCCCGACCCCACGACATCTCAACAGATGCGTGCTTTTGTAGAAAAGGAGTACGAGACTTGGGGTGAAGTCGTCCGCAAATTAAATTTAAAGCGTTAAGTCACATGGCCTCTACGATTGTTGAAAAAATTTTAGCGAAGCATGCAGGGCGGGAATCTGTCCGCGCGGGAGAGGTTGTTGTCGCAAATATCGATTTCGCAATGGTGACTGACACGCGTGCGGTCAACACCATCAAAATGATCGGTAAATTTGGCGAGCAGCCGTTGCAGTTCGCAAAAAATACGGCATTGGTACTTGATCACTACTCTCCACCGCCAAACCTGGAGGCCGCTCAAATCCACACTGAAATGCGCAGCTTCGCTGCTGAGCGCGGCACCAAGCTTTATGACATTGGTGACGGCATCTGCCATCAGGTTTTACCAGAAGGTGGGCATTTGACTTGTGGGGATCTCGTTGTTGGTACGGACACCCACTCTGTGACGTACGGTGCGTTCAATGCCTTGGGTACGGGCATTGAGGGAACCGATGTCTCTGCGGTCATGATGAGCAGCAAACTCTGGTTTCGCGTTCCTCATACGGTTCGCATTAATCTTCAGGGACGTCTTGTTCCAGGCGTATGGGCCAAAGACATCACGCTTGCGATGTTGGGACGCTTCAAAGCGGAAGGTCTCAACGATATAGCGATAGAGTATGTCGGGGAGGCCGTAGCCGCGATGGACATCGATGATCGCATGACGCTTTGTAAC
>CAMCWG010000099.1 GCA_945882005.1 Bordetella parapertussis | reverse complement strand
AATACGCTTTGACTCAGAGGTGATGCCTTGAATTGCCCGACTAAGAGCAGCCTGCAAATGAGCTTGGCCAACCGTAAAATTAGTGCCCGCAAGGTCTGACAACACCAAACAAACGTTGTCCATGTCCGCGACGGCCACGAACAGGTTTGCCAGAGCCGCTGTCGTGACAACACTTAGATCCGCGTTGCCGACTGGGACCGCGACCGCGTATTCCAAATATGGGGGGAGCTCGTCTAAGAACATGACCAGCGGTTCACCACCGAGCAGCTGTTTCCATGCCTCAGGACCAGGAGCGCTCAGAAGTGGCGATATGTAGCTTGCGAACGATTCTGCTTTGCCTAGCTGTTCGGCAAAAGAGCCCCAAATGCCTCCTTTGGCATCGGTGCTTCTACCGTTAAAACCTATAACGCGACAGCGACCGAGCTTGGGAGCGGGGTTGTCCTCCCCGAGCACTTTTTTCCGCAGTTCAGGATCTTTAGCCAAAAGACCCAAGGCAATCATGCTGTGCGTTTTGCCGCCGCCCATCGCTTGTGAAAGCATGAACACAGAAGACCCTGCGCCGGTACCCGATAGATGCCGAAAAGCCCGGTCGACCAGCGTCAGCATTCCAGATGTGAAATAGTTCTCGTCAAAGAACTCTTTACCGTGCACTTGTCCCTTCAGAAAGGTATCCAGACTGAGAACAGTGGCACGCCGATCCGCCGCAAATACGGAGGGCCTAGGTTTGCAGAGGGTCTGGAGTGTCATAGTCTTTGAGCCCAGTTATGGTTCACGTCACCAAGGGGCGAACGAATGCAGGAGATTATTTCTCCGACGCTTTTGAGTAATCCAACAAGCCAATAAGCTCTCGTCATTTTGCTGCTCTCCCCTTACTTACACCAGGCATTGCCCGGATCAATTTCGTCTTACCGCATGCTGCGTGATCTTTGCGTTCGGCAATCCACGCCTCAAGATCAGGCCGCTGAAAGCGCCAAGACCCTGACACCTTGAACCCAGGGAGATCGCCTTTTTGGGCAAGCCTGTAGATCGTCTTTTCGTCCACGTTCAAGAACGCCGCAACGTCCCGAACGGTCATAGCTGGTTCCACCAAGCGTGGCATGGGCATCCTCCGAGTGCCACTAGCATAACTGAAAACTGGGCAAACTTGTCCAAATTGGAGATTTGAGTGTTTTAAGACTAGATTACGGCAGGCTCACCAGGTGAGCCGGTTTCAAAGTTTGGCCTGTAGGAGACTCAATGTGGACGCCGGTTCGATTGCGAAACGCGGAATCGAACTCGGGTTCGACTCGGCTACTGCTTCCGCGCTCGCCACCCCAATCCGCGTCGCCCTTCAGCTGATAACGCTCGCGAGGGAAAAAGGACATTAGCCCGAAAACACGGACACTTGCGGGTTCTATTGCTATCCGCTTCGGAAAGCGAACGCGGGTTCGGTTCCGTTTTCCACCACCATTACCCTAAATCCCAACTCTTATCGGTTGGGATTTTTTTTGCCTGCAGCGCCCGTGTTGGCGCGGTTTCGGGCGTTGGCCTCGCGAGCGTCAATCAGTCGATATACCCGTTTGGGGCTGCGCCGTGCGCCCATTTCTCTCTCTGTTCTCTGGTTGCCTCGCGAGCGTTCGCGAGCCTATATCCAGCATTCATGCGGGTTTAGGTGCGATGGGTTGTAGTTGGAAATTGCTGCACCCAAAGCGACTGAGAAATAACCGCAGGAGATGGGAAGAGACGGGTCTGTTATTGCTGTGCGCGTTTTATCTTTCCAAGTCACCCCCACGTTTTTCAGTAACGAAGGCAATCTTTGTCATTCCGACCGATTGCGCAGCGGCCATCACCTCAGTGACGCGCTCATAACGTGTCCCGCGATCCGCACGTAGATGCATCTCCGGCATCGACCCATTGCCTCCCCACGTTACACGTAGCTGCTCACCGAGAGAGTTCAGCGTGACGAATTTTCCATCAACAGAAATTTTTCCTTCGGCATCGAGTGCTACTTGCACGGTATGTGGTTTGTCGTCGAGTTTTCTTGCCTCCACTCTGGGCAAATCGATTGGCACCGCCTGCTGAAGTAATGGTGCGGTAATGATAAAAATGACCAGCAGAACCAACATCACATCTACCAGGGGTGTGGTGTTGATGTCTGCCATGGGCTGAGATAAACCTACTTTGCTGCCGTTGTAATTGAATGCCATATTCTTATCCTCAGGACGTAGATGCGGCGCGCAACGCAACGACCGTCGCGGCCCTGGCCTGACCATCCAAGCGGACACCAGCTACCAAGTACGCGTGCAGGCTATGCGCAAAACCGTCGAGTTGCGCGAGTACTAAGCGGTTAGAACGGGTGAAGGCGTTGTAGGCGAGTACAGCAGGAATGGCGACGAACAATCCGGCAGCTGTCATGATGAGTGCTTCCCCGACGGGTCCGGCTACCTTGTCTAAAACGACTTGGGTTGCGCTGGACAGGCCAACCAATGCATGGTAAATGCCCCACACCGTACCGAACAAACCGACGAAAGGTGCTGTCGATCCCACAGAAGCGAGAAAGGTCAAGCCCCGCTCGACGCGTGCCTGCGCCAACACCGTGGATTGTTGCAACGTGCGACCTATAAATTCGCTGGCGTCCACACCTGAACCGATACCGCCGGTGGATTTTTCTTCATAGGCTTGCGTAGCCAATACCGCATCGGTTGCGATGAGCGCAAAGACACCTGTCTTGTCTTCAGCTCGAATGGTTTCCAATGCTTGCGAACGTGAACTCGCAGCCCAGAATGATTGCATGGCACGTGTGATCGAGACGCGGGAGCGCAACTGTGCAAGTGCTTTGCCAAAAATGAGATACCAGCTGACGACCGACATCAAAAACAGTGCAATAGCGACGGCATGCGACACCGCATCGCCTTGCGCCCAGAAGTGGGCCAATCCAAGTTTTCCATCCATTTTCAAACTCCTTGTGGTTATGCATTGAGAGCAATGGCACGAGCGCGCCAAGGCCGATGTATCAAAATTTCCAATGTGACGACTGCTGCTGCAGATATAGCCAGCAAGGGCATCAGAGCGCATAAAGCGGCTGCGCTGACCCATGCACCCATGGGGGTGGATTTCCATGCACCTGGCAGCAAACGTGGCAAACCGAGTGATCCCGCTGCCCGACGTTTGAAGAACATCACCCAGCCTGACACTAGCGAGAACAACACGCCAACACCAAATAGCAGCAACAGCGCTTGATTCCACCAGCCAAATTCGCCGCGATGGAAGGGAATCCCGATGGCAGTGGCTTTGGAAAATGCTGTTTGCTTGTCCCAGCCCGCGTAATAGAGTGCCTGACCGCTATAGGCATCGAGCACCAGATCGAACCGTTTTTCCGGTTGACCCCGATCAAAATTCACAGCACGCCAAGTGCCCCAATTTCCTGGTTGTCCACGAGGCGGCGTCAATTGGATAGCGACATCCGGTGCTTGATTGCGCGTTGCATTCCATATGGCTTGCCATGCCAAAGGTGTGGCGCCTTCATATTCAACGGATTTGAGTCCCTGTGGAATTGGCGGTGGAGCTTGACCGATAGCATCCCGCAATGTGCGGATCTGATCTCCAGCGTATTTACTCCAAGTAAGGCCCGTGGTCAGGATGATGAGACTCATCACAGAAAGAGCGACGCCGATGAAGCTGTGCCACTGCTTCCAAGCGATACGGCCTTTTGCACCTGCTTGCGGTAAGACTTTCTGACTGCTCCGTGGCCACCACAGATAAATACCCGTGAGTAGCATGACCATCAGCCAGCTTGCGGCCAATTCGATCATCCAACGCCAGTTGTCGTTTTGCAGAAGGCGAGAATGCAGTTTCTTGGCCCAATTGCTGAAACGCTCTTTGTTAGCCAGGCTGCCTACGACTTCGGCTGTGTAGGGGTTCACATACACAACCATCGCTTGTGCGGGCAATCCAAAGCTTGGCCTTGGCGGCGCAGTAGGCGCAACCTCTGGTTTGGCCGGGCCATGATTGTGCCCTTCATGTTCGGCAGGCACCTTCGACACTGGCGGTGCGAAATGCACCCTGATCGTGTCATTTGCGTCGTATGCCGGTACAACGGAATGCAAACTCCATCCCGCAGGTGCGGCGACTTTTGCTGACACGATCGCTTCGTCGAGTGGGCGCATGGCACCGATAGGCGTCACGTGGTCGAGTTTGTCGTAAAGTGCTGCCTCGATTTGCGGCGTGAAGATATACAAAATACCCGTCAATGCGGCAATCAGCGCAAAGGGGGAGGCAATCAATGCCGCCCAGAAATGGATGCGCCAAAACAGGCTTTTACGACGGGCTGATAAAGAGGAAAACTCGTTCATTTTTTCCCCTCATCAAACGTATAAGAAACACCCACCATGATGCTGCGTGGTGCGCCTGGCGTGTACTGGTTCTGGGTATTGGGTGAATACACGCCAACGCCAGAATAAGAGCTCGATGCCGAATCTGCGTAATGCTTGTCAGCCAGATTGCGCGCTTGCAACCATGCGTCCCAACCTTTGGCGAACTTATAGTTGCCACGCAGGTTCAATAACAAATGCCCTGGATATTTGACGGTATTGGCATTGTTCATCCAGTACGCACCCTGATGGACTAATTCCAGTGCGACACGTGCGCCTGCTGTCGGTTTGTAGCCAATCTCCATCGTAGTGATATCGCTAGGTGCTTGCGGCATCTCCTTGCCGCTGTAATCGAGCGTGCCCGATACTTGATATTTCAAGAAGCGATGCGTAGCGACCGTGGTGCCGAAACGCGCATCAAATGAACCACCAGCGTCGTAGTTCAGGCCCAGTTCCAATCCTTGACTACGGGTGCGACCCGCATTGCGATTCTCGCTATTGCCGGGGGTAACGGTGTAGCTGACGATCGTGTCTTTGCCATCTAAGCGATACAGAGCTGAATCAAGCTTTAATGCACCATTCAAGAACGCCATCCGCATGCCTATTTCATAGTTGTTGTAAGTGGCTGGCATTAGGTTAGGAATACCGGTCTTGCCATACAGTTGGCTCACTTCCGGCGGTGTAAAACCCTCGCTGATATTGGTATAAACGCTTGCGTCTTTAGACAGCGCATAGGTTGCGCCTACTTTAGGACTGAAATGCGAGAAGCTGCGCGATTCGTTCGGCGCACCAAAGTTGACGCTGCCTGCTGGCGACAGGTTGTTTTTGAAGTCGTACCGAATGCCATCGGAACGGCCTCCCATGACGACACGCACTTTCTCAAGCGGAGAAAATTCCCACTGTGCGAACACGGCTGTGTTGTCGATATTGGCCTGGTAATTACGTACCCCCAAAGGATCGGTCGCACTGGAGTTTGTATAGCTGAGATATTTTCCGCTCACGGGGTCACGAACGATGCTCAGGTTGTCACTGACGTAGGGGTTGTCACTTTTATCGATATACACACCCGCGATCAGACGAGAGGACAGCCAGTCGAATTCCTGTTGATGTTTGACATCTAGCCCAAGAGAGTCGACATGGTTGTTATTGATCGTGCCCTTGCAAACAGTTCCGACGCAACTGCCAATCGTGTAACTCGGTATTTGCCCATGATCATTCTTACGGCTGAAGACGGTTACGGTGCTAATGCCGTTGTGCGTGGTTTCACCTTCCCATGCCAAATTGGCGCGCGTGGTTTTGTCCTTGCGATAGGTGAAGGTATTGATACTCTTGCCGGGATTATTTCGATAATCGTTTTCAAACAAACTGCCGGTCATTGCCGCATCCAAATCGGTATGCACCAGCGTGGCGCGTAATTGGGATGAGGAACTCAAGGCATAGTCGCCACGTAGTGAAAATGAATCCTTGCTGCCCCCGCTGTATTGTTGCCAGTTGTTTTCGGTGCGCCGTGAACTGTAGTGCGAAAAGCGCAGTCCCAGCTTGTCCCATGTATTGCTAGCCGATGTGTCGTAACGTGTAAATCCCGCTGTGCTGTCATGTCGTACACCCACGCTGGCGTAGGGTGTGCGTGATGGTGCTGAGGTCAAGAAGTTGACGGCCCCGCCCACTGCATTGCTGCCATACAGCGAAGAGGCTGCGCCCTTCACCACTTCCACGCTATCGGTGCCAGCCAAATTCATTTCGTTTAGCGAGTTGTGATTAAACACGCCGAGCGGACGAATTGGAATGCCATCTTCCAGGTATTGATACACCGCATTGGTGCTGATCGGCTGGCGAATGCCCATGCTGTGCTGCTCGTTGCCCAGGTCATTCCAATACACGCCTGGAATACGGTTGATGACCTCGCCCATGGTTTTGGGTTTGTCGCGTTGTAGAACGTCGTTCTTGACTGCTCCGATGGCTTGTGGGGTCTCCGACAGCTTGGTCGCCGCACGAGAGCCAGAAACAACTACTTCATCCAAGACGGCCTCGGTGTCATTTTCGGCATAGGCTGTGTTGCCGAGTTCCGCTAAAGCGAGGAACAAGGCCATAGTGAGTGGTTTGAGTGAGGGATGATGAGATTGCATTTCTATATTCCTAAATTAAAAATTGATTTAAACGATGGATATTCAGCTATCGAGCCGAAAAACGATCGGTACGACGACGTTGCTGGCGATTACCTCGCTGCCTTGTCGTGCCGGAACAAAACGCCATCGCAGTACGGTATTGAGAGCCGCTTCATCTAAGCGCGGATACCCGCTGCTACGCTTGATCTGAACCTGTTCAGCCGTGCCAGTCGCCGTCACCTTCACTTGCAGCAAGACCTTGCCTTCTTCCTGCAGTTTGCGAGACATCGCTGGATAGATGGGGGGCGGGTTTTGCAGATAATCGGCGTCGAAACGTGCAGCCGTAACAGAAGACGATCCAGTTGGGGCTGGTGAGTCGATTGCCTTGGGGAATGCTGGTGATGGCGAAGCTGCAGAGAATGTCGCCGGGGCTAGCTCAGTGCTGGGTGCGGCTACCAAGATGGGTGGCGACACGACGGGTTCCGGGTGCCGAGCGACTGGTTTTGGAATTCGTGTCGGTGGTTGAGTCGATTGAATGACAGGCTTGGGCATTGCTGGTGCCCAAGAGGGAGCCATTGCAATCGTCCGCACATCCATACGGATAGGTTCTGACTCTTGTGCTTCAACATGAGGCCGTGCACTGGCCAGCCAAGCAATGAGCGCTATGTGCAACCCAAGAATGAAAACAAACTTGAGCATTTGCCAAACGACTGGCTCATTGCTTTCCTGCTGCAAGGGGAAGGTTGCGCTAGTCACGAGCATCCCCTGCCTTCGTTGCATGCAGGATGGCTCGTGTCTACCCATACCATGCGATTTCCCATGGAGGAAGCGACTGTTTGTGCAGCCCCTTGCACATAACCTACCGCCCAGCTCAGCCAAAGTGCTGCAGTGAGCATGGCCAACCCCAGCCCACGACGAACACCACGTGGCAAATACCAAGTTTTAGCGATGGAACGCATCAAATTCTCCTGAACAAGTCCAAGCGTCCCGCACGTGTCAAAAGACACGCAGGACACAGCACGACATCACCTGGCAGAGCCAGCTGTGCCTTTGTGTAGAGACATCAGGAGATTGAAGGAGGAGCGCGTGTTAGGTGAGCTGTTCGTATGAAACGGGCTCTAGGAGGGGCACTGGCAATACTCTCAGGAATTGCCTCATCGAACGTGAGTGCAAATGTTGAAAGGTTTGCTAAGGTGGGAAGGACAGGCAAGTCGTTCTGCAGGCGGCAGAACGGACAATGCGACATGGACGACGCCTGATGGCCTGGTGCTTTGTCTTTGTCTGCCCCCAGATCAAGCGCCATGCGTTTAGGGCCGTAAAGACTGCAGATTTCAACCCAAATCTTGCCGTGAGTGGCAGATGCGAGGAAATGTGAAATAGAAGGCGCAAGGGCAGCAAAGAACACGGCGCATAGCGCAAGCCATGCAACGCGTTGACGCAAGCCTTTGCTTATTGACATCGGGCTAACCGTCCGTTCCTGTCAAAGCAGCACGGGTACGGTCTTTGAGAACCAGCAGCTTTTGCACCTTGCTGCCGAGCTTCATCAATTGCTGCAGTGACTCAGGAGATAGGCGCTGCAACTCGTCGAACCAGTTGTTGGCCAGTTCTGCCAGTTCGTACATCTCACGCATCCGGTTTTGAGCGTGCAATTCAGTACTGTTGTCGGCAGGGTCAAGCAAAGCCTGACGCAGCATGGACAATGTAGGTTCGACTTCACGCCGCCTACGTTCTGCCGCGACGGTTCGGAAGATGTCCCAAACACTGCCCAGCGTGGCGTAGTATTCGCGCCGGTCGCCAGGCTTGCGAATAAGTCGCACGAGCTGCCAGCCTTCAAGCTCCTTGAGGCTCATGCTGACATTGGATCGCGAAATGCCCAACGCTTCACCAATGTCGTCTGCATGCAGCGGTTCCTCAGAGACAAAGAGCAGCGCATAGACTTGGCCAACCGTGCGGTTGATTCCCCAGCGGCTGCCCATTTCTCCAAAGTGCGCAACGAATGACTCGATCAATGGCAACATTCTTAAATGTTCAGAGTTTTCAATAAACCCTGAACTTTACATGGTTTCCGATCGGCCAACAAATTGTGTGAGTCAGCTATACAGAGATTGCAAAAGTCTTGTCTGATCCGCCCACATGTTAGGCCAGCGGCGGCGCATAATTTTCTCGAGCACGGTGTCGGAGCTATCGATCAGTCGTTCGATGACTTCGGGTGCCAACAGGGTCAAACGCATCAGGCGTCTGATTTGTGTGACATCGATGCCTTCAGCCTGAGCTATCTCTGTGATCGAAGTTATGCGTTGCTTGTCCAGCAGCTGCTGCCAGTAATGCGCCAGCCCCAACGCCCGGATCAGTGGCGAGTCTTGGGCTGACTTGCGTTCACGCCGTGCCATCGTGGCCTCTGCCTGAAATTGCTCTGGCGCGTCGATAGGCGTAATGACTTGTCGCCTCACACCACGCTTAACCAACGTCCAGGGGATGAAGGTTTCCATTTGAACCCCACCTGCTGGGCTCGGTATTTGGTAGGTGACAGGATCGCCCGTCAGCAATCCTTTATCTTTTTTAGCCATCGTTGCCTCTACTCAAAACTGGCGATGATGTCGCGCTGAGCCTGCCAGTCCACCGGCAGCGGGTTACGCTGAAACCACATCAGGGTCAGCCGCCGGGGCTGGCGACCGGCCATCAACTGCGCAATGATGTCCGGGGCCAGTAAGGTCAATCGCAATAGCTCATTGACCGTCGATGGGTCCAGCCCTTCAGCCCGGGCAATCGCCGAGCCACTGGCCATCGCTCCGGTATCGAGCAAACTCTGCCAATAAAATGCCCGCCCCAGGCCCACCAGAAACTTGGTGTCGTGCGCCGGTGTGGCGGTTTGTGCCAGCCGCTGAATGCCCCGCCACTTGTAGTCGAACGGAACAAACGTTTCCAGATTGCTGTTCAAGTCGCCTCCAACTCCAGCATTTCAGAACCGATGCTGTTGGAGGCGAATTCCTTGATCAGTTCCTTCCAA
>CAMCWG010000098.1 GCA_945882005.1 Bordetella parapertussis | reverse complement strand
CGGATAAACCAAGACCAGCCAGACTGGCTGAGGAGTAAATAATGAACTGGCGACGTGAAGGTTTCATTGTCTTTGTCCTAGAAGAGTAAAAAAACTGCACAGTTAGTAGTGCAGATAATTTGATTTTAGTCAGTCCGCGTGTTTTTTGTCGAAATCCCACACTTCCTCAAACCCCATGAGCGTGGTGAGATCCGTAAAGTCGTACAGATCGGTCGTTCCGCCCACAGACGAACCCGTACTTTTGAATTGCTGGTAGACCTGCAGCATCGCCTGAACGCTTGCCAGCATGGCTGTGATCGGGAAAATCGCGAGTTTGAAGTTCAGCGCTTCGAGCTCAGCTTTGGTGAGAACTGGCGTACGACCTTTTTCGACCATATTTGCCAGTAAGGGCTGATGGAACGTACGTCCAATCGTTCGCATTTCCTCTTCTGTCTCTGGGGATTCGACAAATAAGATGTCTGCACCGGCCTTTGCGTAAGCCTCGGCTCTTCGCAGGGCCTCGTCTAGCCCGAGCGTTGTGCGGGCGTCCGTACGCGCAATAATCAGAAAATCTTTCGATTGACGAGCTTCGGCGGCAACGCGGATTTTCTTGACCATATCTTCCATGGGAATGACACGGCGTCCAGGCGTATGGCCGCATTTCTTAGGAAACTCTTGATCTTCGAGCTGAATGGCTGAGGCGCCGGCTAACTCGTAGCCTTGGACGGTATGGCGTACGTTCAATAAACCGCCATAGCCTGTGTCGCCGTCTGCGACAAGAGGGGTACGTGCCATTTTGGCCATTGAGCCGACGCGGCCCACCATGTCACTGTAGGTTGCCAAGCCTGCGTCTGGTAGGCCCATATGAGAAGCGACAGTGCCAAAACCGGTCATGTACAGGGCTTCAAAGCCGAAACTGTCTGCCAAACGCAGCGACACCATATCGTAGACGCCAGGTGCCGTCACCAGTCCGGGTTGTTTGAGTCGTGCGTGGAGTTGAGCGGGTTTATTGTTTGACATGATTCAGAGTCTCGTAGAGTTTATTTTGATCGTGGTGAGGCCGTGCGTTGACCTAATCGTAGCAGGAAGCCCGCGGCCCGTGCGGGCGCAGGTGACGGCATCTGAGGGCCGCTTGACCGGCAAGCGTCAGTTCCTTACATTGGGAGGCTTGTTTCCTCCCACATTCAAAGAAACCCATGACGCAGATCACTGAAACCATCCACGAACTCAATCTAAAGCTTGCTCGGCGTGAAACCACGCGTGAGGCGCTCGTGACGCGTGCACTCGAAGGTGCGGCGAAAGAAAGTGCAAAGAGTGTGTTTACCAAGCTTTACCCGGAGGCAGCGTTGGCCGCGGCACGCTATGCCGATGCAGCGCAGGCTGCTGGGGTCGAGCAGTCGCCCCTGGCTGGTCTGCCGGTGTCAATTAAGGATCTATATGGGGTTGCGGGTGAGACCACGATGGCGGGCTCAGTGGTGTGCAAAGGGGAGCCCCCACAGGCTCACGATGCGCCAGTGGTCGCACGCTTGCGTACAGCAGGGTCGGCCATTATCGGCAAAACCAATATGACGGAGTTTGCGTTCTCTGGGATTGGCATCAATCCGCATTACGGCACCCCTGTCAATCCGACGGACCCCAAGGTTGCTCGGATTCCTGGTGGCTCATCCTCGGGTGCGGGTGTCTCGGTTGCGCTGGGTTTGGCTGTTGCGGGGTTGGGGTCGGATACCGGCGGCTCGATCCGTATTCCTGCCGCGCTTTGTGGCTTAGTTGGATTTAAGTCCACGCAAAGTCGTGTGCCGCTGGATGGTGCGCTGGAGCTATCGCGCTCATTGGACACAGTTTGCGCCATGACACGAAGTGTGCAAGATTGCATTACGGTGGATGCCATTCTCTCGGGTCAACGCTTGGCTGTGCGTCCACGCACGGCTGGCAGCCTGCGGTTGGCGGTTCCTCAAACCGTCATGCTTGACGGACTCGATGCAACGGTCGCCCAAGCGTTTGATCGCACCTTATCCGCACTCTCGGCCGCAGGCGCTGAAATTGTAGAGATTCCTCTGGCGGAGCTGGCTGAGATCTCTAAAGTGAATGCCCCAGGTGGCCTCTCGCCGATCGAAGCGTACGCCGTGCATCATGAGCGCTTGGCGCGCGCTAAAGAGGGCTTTGATCAACGTGTTGCGGCGCGGGTGTCGCTAGGCGCCGCAATTACCGCGCAGCAATACATCGCCTTGCTGGACAAGCGCCGTGCCTGGATTGCAAGCGTCGAGCGCGCGATCGAAGGCTTTGATGCAATTGTGTGCCCGACAGTCCCAACGATTGCGCCTGAGATTGCCCGCTTGGTTGCGTCGGATGAAGAGTTTTTCAAGGCAAACGGTCAGATGCTGCGCAATACGTTCACGATCAACTTGCTGGATGGTTGCTCTTACAGCCTCCCATGCCACCGCGCAGGTGAACTTCCCGTCGGGTTAATGGTGTCTTCGATTCGTGGTGATGATGCGAATTTGTCGTCAGTTGCGCTAACAATTGAGGGGATTTTGCGGGGCTGAACAGATTGAAAGAGTTTGTAACCAATCGAAACAAATTCCGCTAGGCTACCCCCTTAACAGCGCGGATTAATGGGCATAACGTACGCCCATTGTCACTGTTAATGGGGTCAGTTATGCGTATCACTCGGATTTTATCTTTGGGCGCTCTCTTTATGTGCACCGGGTGCGTGGCTTATGGCCCCGTTGCAGGCGGTTACGGGTATGACCCTGGCTACGGCGTCGCAACGTATAGCCCTGGCCCCTTCTACATTGCGCCGGCACCGGTCTACTATCCTCGCGTCTATGCCCCGCCTGTATACGTTCGCCCAGCCCCGCGGGTGGTCGTGCCAATTTTTGTGTCTCCACCTGCTGTTCGCGTGCCAAACTATCGACCATACCGACCACACTATCACCGACGCGGCTGGTCTGGTTAAGCGCTGGTACGGGCAAACCTGTACATTACGGGATAGAACGATTGCCCGGAGGTGTAATGAAAGTCCCGCAACGGCTTAGGCCGCTGGTTGAAGAAGGCTTAGTTGATGACGTACTGAGTCAGTTGATGAGCGGCAAAGAGGCGACCGTTTACGTTGTACGCTGTGGTGAGGATGTGCGTTGTGCCAAAGTGTACAAAGACGCCAAACAGCGCAGCTTTAAGAATGCGGTTTCGTACACTGAGGGTCGCAAGGTTAAAAACAGTCGTCAAGCGCGCGCCATGGAAAAAGGCACCCGCTACGGTAAACAAATGCAAGAAGAGCTTTGGCAAAACGCTGAGGTCGATGCCTTGTTCAAGCTGGCGAGTGCAGGTGTGCGCGTCCCCAAGCCATACATTTGCACAGACGGTGTGCTGCTGATGGAGTTGGTCGCCGATGCCGAGGGCAATGTTGCGCCTCGACTCAATGATGTCGACATGACTCCAGAACGCGCCCGTGCGTGTCACAAGTTTTTATTGAGTCAGGTCGTGCGCATGTTGTGCGCAGGCGTGATTCACGGCGACCTCTCCGAATACAACATTCTGATGGCCGAGGATGGCCCCGTTATTATTGATTTGCCTCAAGCCATCGATGCTGCGGCAAACAATGAAGCGCAAGTTCATTTGCAGCGTGATGTGCAAAACCTTGCAACGTATTTTGGGCAATTTGCGCCCGAGTTGCTAGCCACTGAATACGGCAAGGAGATCTGGCAGCATTACGTGGCCGGAACGTTGACAACTGAGACCCCTTTGACCGGGCAGGCGCGCGTCGATCACACTCCCGTGGATATGGCGGGGCTGATGCAGGAAATCGAGGCGACCCGTCGCGAACAAGAGGCGCGATTGCGCCGGATGCAAGGGATTTCGGACCCTGATAGGGATCACTAATGCTTTGCTTTCTCGTGGCTATAATCAAGTGAACATAAGTCCAATTTTCTGGTTTAGATCATGACTGCACAAACACCTCTGATTTTTAAGTCCACACGTTCAACGCAGGGACGTTCAAGAGCGGAGCGCGACGAGATCCTCGCGGACCCTGGTTTTGGCAAGTATTTCAGCGATCATATGGTGTCGATTGACTGGACTGTCGAGCAAGGTTGGCATGATGCGCAGGTCAAGCCTTACGGCCCGCTGTTGCTTGACCCCGCTTCTTCGGTGTTGCATTACGCACAAGAAATTTTCGAAGGCTTGAAAGCCTATCGCCATGCAGATGGTTCAATCTGGACGTTCCGTCCGCAGGCCAATGCAGAGCGCATGCAACGCTCAGCACACCGACTTGCTTTGCCAGGGCTGCCGACAGAGGCATTCATCGAGTCGCTCAAGCAGCTAGTTTCTCTGGACGCAGACTGGGTGCCTACTGCACCGGATACTTGTATGTATCTTCGTCCCTTCACGATTGCAAATGAGAGCTTCTTGGGCGTGCGTTCTGCACATAAGGCAACGTATTTTGTGATCGCCAGCCCTGTCGGGCCATACTTTGCAAAAGGTGTTGCTCCTGTCTCCATTTGGTTATCTGAAGACTTTACCCGCGCGGCTGTCGGTGGCACGGGTGCGGCCAAGTGTGGTGGCAACTATGCGGCTTCGCTCTTGCCCCAGCAAGAGGCCTATAAAAACGGCTGTTCGCAAGTACTGTTCCTTGATCCACAAGAGGGTAAGTACCTTGAAGAGCTTGGCGGGATGAACGTATTCCTCGTCAAGAAAGATGGCACGTTGATCACTCCCGAGCTGTCAGGCAGCATTCTGGAGGGTGTGACACGCTTGAGTATCTTGCAGCTGGCCAGAGATCGTGGGTTGAAGGTTGAGGAGCGGAAGATCTCGATTGATGAGTGGCGTAACGGTGTTGCATCAGGCGATATCGTTGAGGCGTTTGCCGCTGGAACCGCTGCAGTGGTGGCGCCAATCTCCGCGCTCAAAGGCCGTGGTTTTGTGGCGGGGGATGAGAATGCGCCCGCTGGTAAGCTGACAATGTCTCTAAGGCAGGAGTTGACCGATATTCAGTACGGTCGAGCCCCAGATCGTCACGGCTGGTTGACCCGCTTAGTCTGAGCCGTTTGCTCAAGCATCAACCGGTACTCCGCGACAGAAAGACAGGGGTATCGGTTGAGCAAGTCCATCAGTAGTTTGTCTGCTCGGACCACTGCTGATGCGGGTAGCCCCGCCATAATCTCACTGTATGTTTTAAAGCGCCCCTCACGGTTCCAGTCTTCGAGAGCTTGGGCGTGGATTTCAATGTTTTGAGCCTTGCGTTGTGCCCGACGCAGGCGCTGTTTATTTGCCTCATGTGCGCCGTAGTTACTCTGGGTGCTGCCAGATCCTCTCAGGACCCTAATGCGTGCCGCAGTTCTAATCTTTAGGTAGTCGGCATGGTTGGCCAGGCCAAGGCTCTCTAGTTTTTTGATGCACTCGAGCAACACAACGCTATCGGCATTTTCGATTTTTGCAACCTGGCTTAAGTCTCTCGGAATACGTTGACTGCGTTCAGAAAGTAACTGAATATAGCGCTTTGCAGTGAATCGCACTTGGCCTAATGGAATTGAACGAGGTGGCGGCATAGCTAGCTTCTTAGTGAATAAAAATAGTACATCAAATACTAATTAACATAGTACGTCAGATTTCTAGCTAAATAGTACATCGGGATTTCAATGTCGGATGACAAAGTAAAGAATATTTTTGTGGTGTTGCTGGGTGCCTTGCCATTTATCTGGCCCGCGCTCTGGAATGGCTATCCCTTGGTTTATAGCGATACCAATGTGTTTATTTACCAACCTACACCAGGCTTCTTCAATTGGGATAAGCCTTTCATCTATGGCCCCTGGATGCTCTTGGTGCATGGCTGGCAGTCGTTATGGGGCGTCGCTGTCGCTCAAGCAATTCTTGTGTCACAGCTCTTGTGGTTAACCTTAGCTGTTTTTAGCCCTCCCAACAAGCTCCGATTTTTATTGCTCTGCCTGATTCTTGCTACTTGCACGGGTGCGTCGTGGTTTGTTTCTCTCCTGATGCCAGACATTTTCTCGGCGTTGACGGTTTTGAGCATCTTTGTGTTGGGTTTTAGCCCCCGTTTGTCGCGTTCTCTTGCTGTATGGGTCTGCTTGGTCGGGGCTTTAGCCATTGCGGTGCACCTTTCCCATTTGGTGATTGCGGCCGCATGCATCTTTACGGTGCTTCTGTTGCGGTTTTCGCGCGTGGGTCTGGTGCTGCTGCCCCTAGTGCTTGCGCTTAGTCTTTTGGTCTCTACTAGCTACTACGCCTTTAATAAGCTCGCGGTATCGCCTTTTGGCTCAGTGTTTATGTTGGCCCGCTTCGCGGCAGATGGGCATGTGACCGCCACGTTGAACGCAAAGTGTCCAAAGGCGGAGTGGCACTTGTGCGGATGGAAAGATCGCTTGCCCTCTGATAGCGATGTGTTCATGTGGGATAGCAAAGGACCTGTTTGGTCGCATCCCGATGGACCGATCGGTTTGGCGCCAGAGGCTTCAACACTCGTGTCGCTTGCCGCACGAGACAATCCCCTTGGTGTATTAGCGTCAATGCTCAAGAACACAAGTCAGCAACTCGTCATGATCAAGCTGGGGGACACCTTGCACGCAGACTGGCTGGAGGTGACCGTTGCTAAGAGTATCGAGGCACATTTTTCGAGCGCGGAGCTCGCGCGCTTCAAAGCTTCCAAGCAGTGGAGAAATGCATTGCAGGACCGTGTGCAGTGGTTGAATGGACTAGCAACGATAGTGCTAGTGCTGAGCCTTTTTCTGAGTCTGTATTGCTTATGGCACGCGCTGATCAAGCGCGATAAGCGCGCGATCGCATTAATTTTATTGTTGTGGGCGGGTGCGCTTGCCAATGCATTTGCTACGGGTGCGTTATCAAAGCCCCACTATCGTTATCAAACGCGTATCGCTTGGTTGTTAGTGATGCCGCCGATCATTCTGCTGCGACGTAAAGAGACCGCTTAGGTCTTTATATACGTCGCAGCTAGGTGGGTGCTACGAAGGCGCATTACTCTGACTTGATATTGCCAGCCTTAATGACAGTTGCCCATTTTGCGATTTCTTTGTCAACGAACGCCGCAAGTGCTTCAGGCGTGCTGCCTTCGACCTCAATACCAACTTTTAGCAGTTTGTTTTTGAGCTCTGGGTCAAGCAATACTGCGTTAATGTCGGCATTCAGCTTTTTAATAATCGCAGCTGGCGTGCCCGCGGGCGCAAAGAATCCGTAGACCGCGATCGACTCAAATCCAGGGTAGCCTGACTCAGCCACGGTAGGTAAATCTGGCATCAGGGAAGAGCGCTTTGCCGTTGTAATTGCAAGGGCTCGCACCTTACCTTCTTTCAGCATAGGCATGTACGGTGGCAAGGTGTCGAGTGCCATCGTGACGCGGCCAGAGATCAAGTCAGGCATTAAAAGCGATGTGCCTTTATAAGGCACATGGAGCACATCAACACCCGCAGCGATCTTAAACATCTCACAGGTTAGGTGGATCAAACCGCCTGTGCCAGATGAACCGCAGGTGAGCTTGCCAGGGTTGGCTTTTGCGTAGGCGACGAGCTCTTTCAAGTTCTTGGCCGGGATGTCATTTCCAATGACAACGATGTTGCTCAATGAGCCTGCGCTCGAAATCGGCATTAGATCTTTCTTGAAGCTGTAGCCCGGATCTTTGTGGTAGGTCACCGAAATAGAGTGTGAACCAATCGATCCCATCAAAATGGTGTAACCGTCCGGCGCTGCTTTAGCGACAGTGGCCGCACCAATGTTCGCGCCGGCACCCGGCTTGTTCTCGATAATGACAGACTGGCCAATACGTACTGCGAGTTTTTCAGTGATAGCGCGTGTCAGGATGTCTGTGGCGCCGCCTGCAGGGAAGGGCACAACAACTTTGATGGGCTTGTTTGGATAGCTGTCTTGCGCCTGCGCGGGACTCATGGCCGCAAAAAGGGCGGTGAGACTCAGGCCCAGTAGACCGAATAGTCCACGTGAATGCTTCATAGAAACTCCTTCAAGGTAAACGGTTCAGATCTCTAGCAAATATCGTGCCTGGTTAAACAGCGCCAGGCGTACAAAGGGTGCTGAGTTACTCTTGCTTGATGTTCGCTGTTTTAATCAATGCACCGTACATCTTGAGCTCCTTTTGGATCAATTCCGCGAAGGCCTCAGGAGTACTACCTACGAGATCGTTGCCGCCTTTGACTTTAAGGTTTTGAATGACATCAGGATCCTTTAACGCCAATGCAACGGCTTCTTGGAGTTTTTTGACGATTGCTGGATCAGTCTTTGCTGGGGCAAGCAAGCCAATGAATTGTGTGACGTTAAAGTCTTTGAACCCGGCTTCTGCCATCGTAGGAACGTTGGGTAAGGAGCTTGCACGTGTTGGACCAGATACAGCAAAAGCGCGGACACGCTTTTCTGCGATCAGCGGAGTGGAAGTTGACACGGTATCGAAGGTAAATGAAAGCTGACCGCCCAAGAGGTCAACCAAGGCAGGAGCACTACCCTTGTAAGGAATGTGGTTGAACTGTGCGCCGCTCAAGAGGGCGAACATTTCACCCGCTAGATGTCCACCACCGCCTATGCCTGTGGACCCATAGCTGAGTTTGCCTGGTTGGGCTTTACCTTGTGTAACCAGATCCTGGATGCTTTTGATGGGCGACGCAGCTGGAACGATCATCACATACTGAAATGATGTGAGTTGACTGATCGGCTGTAAATCTTTAACCGAGTCATAAGGTACTTTGCTGTAGAGCACCGGATTGATCACAATCGGACCACTGGCCGGTGCGATTAAGGTGTAGCCATCGGGGGCAGACTTTGCCACGATGTCGGTGCCGATCATGCCGTTGGCCCCGCCACGGTTCTCTACAACAACCGGCACACCCAAAATGTCAGACATTTTCCGCGATACGACCCGCGCGGTGATGTCCGCATTTCCACCCGCTGGGTAGGGAACAATAACTTTGATGGGCTTGTTAGGGTAGAGTTGGGCAGCGCTCGAGCCTGCGAAACCTAGAAAGAGAGCGAGAGCAAAGAGTGCGGATTTCATAGGGTTTTTATCGAGTAGGTTAATGAATCAGCCTATATTATCCGAATAATTTCTTCCGATCAGGTGTTGGCCCCATGAGTGAAAGCGCGCGCAATGTCCTAGGCACAGAATTAGTGCCATGTTCGTATGACCCGTTGACGGGTTATTTTCGCGATGGCTGCTGCCACACAGACATGCATGACCTCGGTAGTCATGTCATCTGTGCCAAGGTGACGGATGAGTTTTTAGAGTTTTCGCGCAGCCGCGGTAATGACCTTTCCACGCCGCGACCTGAGTACCGCTTTGCAGGGTTAAAGGATGGCGATCGCTGGTGCCTTTGTGCCTTGCGCTGGAAAGAAGCGCTCGCAGCCGGTGTGGCTCCTGAAGTAGTGCTTGAGTGCACCCACATGCGTGCTTTAGATTTTGTGACGATCGAGCAATTAACGGCCTATGCTGTTGAAGCGTAGAGCCTTGATCACCACGGAATCGCTTTGCCAGCGTAATCGATAAAGTGCGCACCACTC
>CAMCWG010000097.1 GCA_945882005.1 Bordetella parapertussis | reverse complement strand
AAACCGCCAAGCACGCCGCAGGCAGCCGCAGCACCCAATACACCCAACGTACCTGTCGTATGAAAGCCGCGGCTCAAGTGCGAAGGATTCATCGCCTTAGAAATACGATTGACAATCTCATAGCCCATAATGATGGACAACAGCAGCGATTGACCACTTGACTTGTTTGCTTCGGCATATGCTAAGGCAGCGGGGATCACGGCGACACCTGCGTGCACTCCACCGAAACGATAGCCATCGTCCATGTCGAGCGCATGTCCACTCACGCCGTTACCTAGGGCAGCATGCAGTGCAGGAACTTTAGCTGTCGAGCCAAAGAGTGTGGCTTCAGGTTTGCCCTGGAGATCCGCCAGATACTCAATCATCATCTTCGGGAAGTCCATTTTTAAACCGGCGATCGCGACACCGACCAAATCGATCATCAAGAGCTTGGACTTATGCACGACCTCAGGAGGAATCTGCTCAAATTTCCCGGCGCAGAAATAGTCTGCGAATGTCTGCAAAATAGTTTGTTGTTTGGTCGTCATCACAAGGCTTCCGAGATTCAGTTAGGCAAGAGAGTAAAGAGAGTTAACAATACAAAATTAGTTATTTGCTTGAATATTGGCGTCACGCGCCACTTTGCGCCATTTTTCAACTTCGGCTTTAACATACGCGGCCGTTTGCTCAGGGCTGTAGGGCATGGGCTCGGCGCCCTCCTTGGCAAACAATTCCTGCATATCTGCGTCTTGACTCACGTCGCGAATCGCTTGGTTCAAACGATTGACGATCGCCGTAGGTGTTTTGGCGGGCGCGAACACGACCCACCAAACATCGACTTCATACCCTGGCATTAGCTGGGCAGCAGGAGGAACATCGGGCAAGAATTTTGATTTCTCCAGGGACGTAACAGCAATGGCCCTGACCTGCCCGGATTTGATCTGTCCCCCTACAGAGGCTAGAGTCGTGATCATGTAATCAATATTGCCCCCGATCATATTAACGAGCGATGCAGCGATGCCTTGATACGGGACATGCAAGGCTTGTGTACCGGAGATCGCCTTTAAGTATTCGACACTGAGTTGGCCAATCGAGCCAATGCCAGCCGAGCTGTAATTCACCTTATTATTTTTAACTTTGGTTGCATCGAGTAACTGCTGCAAAGTCATATAGGGTGTTTTGTTACCCACGATCAAGACCATCGCACCTTTTGCAACGATTGCAACAGGCCTGAACGATGTAACGGGATCAAACGGCAAGTTGGGTCTAACGGCTGCGTTTGTTGCGATCGAGGTCGAGATGAGCAAAAGGGTCGAACCATCTGGCTCCGACTTGGCAACGATGTCTGAGCCAATGCTACCTCCTGCACCTGGCTTATTCTCGACAACCATCGTTACACCGAGTTTGGGTGAAAGCTTTTGCGCCAAAGCGCGGGCGTATACATCGTTACTGCCGCCCGGTGCGAAAGGCACGATCAACTTAATCACTTTCGGTAGCGTAGGCTCTTGCCCAAAAGCCGGTATCGCAAACAGCCCAACGCATCCCATCACACCCGAAATCAACCAAACACAGAGGGTTTGTATCGATCGTCGCATTGCTGTCTCTCCAAAGGCACCGCACAAATTTATATTTTTCTTGGAAGCCGCCAACTTGGCAACAAATTCACTTTCGTTTGAGTTTATTCCTTTTCCGGACTCATCATAAAGAGATATGCTTTAGGTCTACCATCCCACCAACTAACCCATCCCGATGAAACACGTCCTCCTTCAAATATCCCTTCTTCTCGGCCTTGGCATCGCGAGCGCCTCTACCCAAGCAGCCCAAGATTGCGTGGTTATTCTGATGCATGGCAAATGGGGCGGACCCAAGTCCCTCTACCTGAAGGTACTCGCTGACAAAATCGAACCAACGTGCAAAGTTGAGCTTAGAGATATGCCATGGTCGCGTTTCCGCAATTACGACCAAACCTATGAAAACGCCTTGCGCGACATAGAGCAGGCGGTCAAACGGTATAGGAACGGCGGTTACAAAAAGGTATTCATTGCCGGACAAAGCTTTGGCGCAAATGCCGCAATGGCCTACCAGGCCTATGTTGGTGATGCAGACGGCATCATCGCCCTATCGCCAGGGCATGCACCGCAATATATGTATACCTCTGGCATTACCCAACAGGCCATAAGCGATGCAAGACAAGCTGTAGCCTCCGGCAGTCCGGACAAGACAATCAACATGACTGACTTTAACCAAGGCCAACGCAAGGATTTTCAAATAAGGGCGGATGTATTGCTGAGCTATTTCGAACCGGACGGCTTAGGCAATATGGCTCGCACCGCAGCAGAGTTCAAACGCCCTACTCCGTTCTTATGGGTGATCGGAACACACGATATTCTTTACCGCGAAGGCAAAGGGTATGCCTTCGACAAAGTCCCCAAGCTGCCCAATAACAAGTATTTAGTGGTCAATGCCACGCACGCGACTGCACCCGAGGTGGCTTCAGACCAGGTGGTGGAGTGGATAAAAGAAGTTTTGCGCTGAGGCGGCTATGCGAGACGTCGCGAGGGGCTTGGGGATGGCGCGGAAAAACGCGACGACATCTCCAAAAATTATTTTAATGTATGTAAATAAATCGGGATACAAAGCGCAATCACGCTCAGGCACATGGTTGCTACGCCGCCGCTGATCCAAACAATATACTTATGGGACGTACGTAAGACGGACACATCCGCTCGAAAGCTCAAGAACTCCTCTTTGCATTCGTTAACCGTCTTGGCCAAACCAGAGATTTCAGCAGATAACTTCACCTCGACCTCTGTGATCTTAGCTTCGATACGGTCAGTCTTGATTTCTAATTGATCGGTCTTTGCCGCGATACGATCGGTCTTTGCTTCAAGATGAAGAATCTGCTGCTTGACCTCTTGACGCAATTCTAAAAAGTCTGCCTTGGTCGCGTACTGTTTATGTTCCTCCTCGTATACGCTTTGCAACACAAACGCGTGCACCTCTGCCTGATCACGCGGCACGCCCGCGTCAACCAGTCTAGTCGCATAGGAAAGAGAATTGAATGTACTCACTGACTGCTCCTAAAAACTGCAGGCAAC
This sequence comes from Bordetella parapertussis, assembly GCA_945882005.1. Classification (GTDB taxonomy): domain Bacteria; phylum Pseudomonadota; class Gammaproteobacteria; order Burkholderiales; family Burkholderiaceae_B; genus Zwartia; species Zwartia parapertussis_C. The sequence continues at coordinate 6,443 of CAMCWG010000097.1, read as the reverse complement.
ATCACCTACAGCGCGCAGTCTGAAGCATTTCAATAAAGAAATAAATAGCTTCCGAGCAACTGTTGCACTCTTTTACAATATAGTCATACGTACGCAATATCCTTCAAAAAGCGATACCTATTTCATGCAAACACACGGCATTGTTGAATCCGAAGCGCCCGGGCCAATCTCCAAGCCGGCTAACCTGGCTCCCGCTGGAACTACCGATACGCACTTTCATATCTTTGGGCCGACCGATCGCTACCCATTGAGCCCAAAGCGGCTCTACAACCCATGCTTATCTGATGTGCCAGCCTATCTAAAAATGGCCAGTACAGTCGGCATTGAGCGCATGGTGATTGTGCAAGCAAGCATTTACGGCACAGACAACAGCTGCTTGCTCGATTCAATTGCCGAGTTCGGACAACACCGCGCCCGGGGAATCGCGGTTGTGGATGCAAGCATCACGCCTGAGCAATTAGCTGACATGCATACCCGCGGTGTGCGAGGCATTCGCTTCAACGCGATCACAGGCGTGACCCCACTAGAGTGGCTACCCAACATTGCAGAGATGATTGCGCCGCTAGGGTGGCATATTCAGCTTTGGATCAAAGCGGATCGATTACTCCAAATAGCAGACATGGTTCGAGCGCTTCCCGTTGATGTCGTCTTCGATCACATGGCACAAGTGCCAATCGAGCTTGGACTAAACGAGCCGCGAACCGCCTGTGCCTTAAAACTAATGGAAAGCGAAAATTGCTGGATGAAACTAGTAGGCTATCGCATTTCTAAAGCGCCCTACCCTCACGGGGATGTTGACGCCTTTGCGCAACAAGTCATCAACATTGCGCCAGACCGTTGCCTGTGGGGCACCGACTGGCCGCACATTTATCTTGAAGGGAAGCCCATGCCCGATGCCGGGCAATTGCTTGATAGTCTTTATCGCTGGTGCCCACCAGACACCGCTAAAAAAATTCTGGTGGACAATGCAACTAAGCGTTACGGGTTTTAAAATAGGAATTTACTTTAATGTGTGCAAATAAATCGGGATGCAAAGCGCAATCACGCTCAAGCACATGGTTGCCACGCCCCCGCTGATCCAAACAATATACTTATGCGAAGTACGTAAGACGGACATATCAGAGCGAAATCTCAAGAACTCATCTTTGCACTCATTAACCGTTTTGGTTAAGCCAGAGATTTCAGCCGACAACTTCACCTCTACCTCATTGATCTTAGCTTCGATTTGATTCGTCTTAGCTTCGATCAGATTCATTTTTGCTTCGATTCGATCAGTCTTAAGTTCGAGCTGATCGGTCTTGACCTCAATCTGATTCATTTTGGCCTCGATGCGATCTGTCTTGATTTCTAATTGATCGGTCTTTGCCTCGATGCGGTCGGACTTTACTTCAAGATGAAGAATCTGCTGTTTGACCTCTTGACGCAGTTCTAAAAAATCTGCCTTGGTCGCATACTGTTTATGTTCTTCATCATGGACGCTTTGCAGAACAAGCGCGTGGACTTCCGCCTGGTCACGCGGCACACCCGCGTCGACCAGTCTTGTCGCATATAAGAGAGAGTTGAATGTACTCACTGACTACCCCTGAAAGCTGCAGGCAACATCACCTACAGCGAGCAGTCTGAATCATTTCAATCAAGAAATAAATAGCTTCCGCGCAACTGTTGCACTCTTTTACAATTCAACCCGCAGTGCATCTAACGCTTGAGAGGATTACCCATCGCCGCATTCGCCTCAGACGCCTGTGCAGGGCCACGCAAAAAACGCGCAACCGCTACGGCCACAAGCACACCAATCAGAGACCCGCATGGATAAACCCAGTAGGTTGAAAAATCACCCCGAGCAAAGTCGGGGCCAAATGCACGGGCAGGATTAAAGGCAGCCCCATCAAACGGCCCACCCATGGTTCCCCAGGCCATCACATACGCACCAACCGCTAAGGGGACAGAACTCCCATCAAGCTTCGGCCCGTTTGTCATACCCAGAATCATTAAAACCATGCCAAACGTGAGGATCGCTTCAAAGATCACTGCCTGCATCAACATCCCGGGCTGTGGTGAAGTTGCCGCTAAGTTTCCACCCGTTCCAAACAAATACGCGGCAGCACAGGACCCCGCAGCACCCGCGACCATCTGCACTGCGATATAGGCGATAGCCATCGGCACGCCAATATCGCCGCGCAGACAGAACCCTAGGGTCATCGCTGGATTAAAGTGCGAAGAAATGTCACCCAGAAAAAATACAGCCGCCACTAACCAGAGCGCAGCCACAGTCGACAAGATAAACGCAAATTGATACGGAGCGAGTGATCCACCACCGTAACCGGCAAGAATCGCTGCACCACCCGACAACACAAACGTCAAGCCAGAGGTACCGATAAACTCCGACACCAAGCGCCTTGCTCGGTGATCATTGCTCTTCCAGTCAGCATAAAAACGATCGCCGACTTGTTGGCGTAATGCTTGCTGTCCTGAAAGATTCGCTTGCTGGTTTGCGCTCATGTTCAACCTCCCATTACGACTTGGCGGGCACGTCTGCTGAACCAGGCTTGGTCATATTGATTGGCACGACCACTCGGTCATACAGGGCCTCGTCGACGCCGTTGGCAAGCGCAGCCTCTTTGAGAGTCAAGTTGTGATCAATCGCATAGTGAGAAATCACCGATGCCTTGTCGTAGCCAATCACGGGGGACAGTGCTGTCACCATCATCACGGAACGATCAATGTTTGATTTGAGCTGCGCTTCGTTTACAACCGCACCTTCAATCATGAACTCGCGGAAGTGATCGCACATATCGGCCATGATCAAAGCGGAGTGCAGGTAGTTGTTGATAATGATTGGGCGGAAGGCATTGAGCTCAAAGTTACCTTCCGAACCACCCATCTGCACGGCGACATCCGAACCCATGATTTCGATACAGACCATCAACATCGCCTCGGCCTGCGTTGGGTTGACCTTGCCCGGCATAATCGATGAACCTGGCTCGTTCGATGGGAAAGTCATTTCCATCAAACCGGTACGCGGGCCCGAACCGAGCCAACGCATATCGTTCGCAATTTTGTACAGCGAGACAGCTGCGCCCTTTAACCCAGCGTGCGCGCGCACCATACGATCGAGTGTGCCCTGTGCGGTAAATTTGTTCGTGGCGGTCTTGATGGCAAAACCAGTTAACTGGGACAACTCAGCAGCCACGGCGTCACCAAAACCGACTGGCGAATTCAGCCCTGTGCCGACAGCCGTACCACCCATGGCTACCTGCAAAAGTCCTTCAGTCACATATTCAACGTTTGCAATTGAATCATCTAGCGCACCAACATAACCAGACCACTCCTGGCCCACGGTTAGAGGCGTCGCATCTTCCAGATGGGTACGACCAATTTTGACAATATTTGCCCACTGCTTGGACTTGGCATCCAACGCATCGCGCAGACGCTTTAATGCAGGAATCGTTTTTTCGGTTGCCATTTTGTAGGCAGCGATGTGCATAGCGGTCGGGAACGTATCGTTACTCGACTGTCCCATATTGACGTGGTCATTAGGATGAATCGGCTCCTGAGAGCCGAGCGTGCCCCCGACTAGTTGAATGCAGCGATTAGAGATCACCTCATTCACGTTCATGTTTGATTGCGTACCCGAACCTGTCTGCCAAACATAAAGAGGGAACTCGCTATCCAGCTTGCCGCTAATTGCTTCATCTGCGACTTGCTGAATCAACTGACCTTTCCAGGGGGGTAGGCGGCCCGCCTTAGTGTTGACAATCGCCGCAGCCTTCTTCACATAACCGTAGGCGTGATAAACCTCTTTGGGCATCTTGTCATGGCCAATATTGAAGTGAATCAGGCTGCGTTGTGTTTGTGCACCCCAGTAATGATTGGCCGGCACTTGCACCTGGCCAATGCTATCGAATTCTTGGCGCATTCCCGTCGCAGACAGACCAATCGGCAGATTAAGAATTTTTGGTGTAATGTCAGTCATGGTCAAGCTCGCAAAAAAAAAGGGATTTTTCATTAATTAATTTACTACACTTCGGTGTAACCTAAACGCAAAGACAAAGAAATGCTTTACCCAGCGAACTATTAAGTCCGGTCCTATGACTACACCAAAAAAACCACCACCCATTGATAGCCTGTCAAAGCTTCAGCCAATCACCAAACGAACGGCAAAGCTAGTCCTTGATGAGGGTTACGCTTGGTCTCATATATTGCGTCATGACTGGCTTTCGGTCCTTAGTTTCTTCCTCGGCATTGTTCTCTTAGTATTTTTTTGGGAGCCGATACCACCGAATGTGGTCGGCATTGCAGTCGGGCGCGAAGGCACTTCGGATGGACTGTACGGTGAAAAACTCGCCGCATTTTTTGCTGAACATGGCGTCGAGTTGAACATCACTTACACCGAAGGCGGAAAACAGCCCATCTCTGCCATGCAACGTGACAAGTCGATTCAAAGCGCTCTTGTTTTAGGAGGACTCCACAAGAAGCATGAACTCGATAGCAGTGTCTTTTCGTTGGGTAGCTCTCAATTTGAACCGTTATGGCTCTTTTATAGAGGGGCCGATATTGGACAAGATCAACCCATTCGTCACTTCGCCACGACCTCGGGCCTCGCGATTGGAGAACCGGGATCGGGCTCGCACGCAATCATCACGAGCATACTCAAATCTGATCGGCACGGCACAGGTACAGATTACAAACTACTTGACTGGCCATACCTTGAATCAGTCGACGCGCTAGTGACTGGAAAGATACAGGCCTTGAGTGCTGTCGATGGAATTGATTCGCCAATTATCAAAAAGCTATTGGCGGATCCAAATATACGCATCGCGAACTTCCCTCTTGCACCTGCGTACGCGAGGCGACTGCCGCAGCTAGATCTTGTGACTATTCCGCGCGGCTCTTTTAAAAGCGATCCGATGTTTCCGGCAATTGACGTAAATATGGTTGCAACAAGCTTGACCCTGGTGGTCGACAAAACGCTTCACCCAGCGCTACAGCTTTTGTTTCTCATGGCAATGGATCATATTGGCGACTCTCGTGAGCAATTTTTTGCTAGGCAAGATGAGTTTCCCTCTTACAAAGACAGCAATATTCCTTTAGCCCCAATCGCTAAAAAGTATTTCACACAAGGCCCTCCTCCTGCTTTGAATTACGTTGGTTTTGTAGTGGCAAGTCTCGTCGATCGCATCTGGTTCTTTCTTTTAGGCATATTTGCTATCCTGTACCCGATCTACCAGATGACTCCAAATTTTCGCACAACACTCGGGCAACTCAAGACGAACGACGCACAAGATATGCTGCACGACATACAAGTCCGCATCGTTACTGCGGAAAATCATGCAGAGTTTGACGCCGCAATGGAAGACCTCGCCCGACTACAACAAGAGGTCGACACTTGGATACCACGCATGAGCGTCTCTCACTATTATCAAATTGTTCGCTTATTTGACTATGTGAAAAAAATTGCCGCAGATCGGTTAGAAATTTTGAATCAAACTCAGTCAGGTGGAACGACATAATGGAATCGCCTGAAAAAATTGAAAATCAGCTCCAGAAGTTGGTTCGACAAATATAGAGATGCGATCAAAACGACAGATTGGCAGTTGTTGAAAGTGCACTTGCGCCCCTTTTACCCACGCCTGCTGCAACTCAGGCGAAACTGCACCCAACGCGCCGGTCAAGGACAAATGAAACCGAAACTGTTCCATTACATAGGGGTAGCCCCACGCCATCAGTAGTTGATTTTGCTCAGGCGTTAGGTTTGATTTTCTTCGACGCGCCAAATCTAGTTCACTTAGCGGGGCAGCGAAAGAATGCAATTCCCGTACACATGATGCGGCGAGCGCATTGATCCTAGCGTGATCACCAACCGGCCGCAGCGCTAAAAATCCGCCACGTGTATCAGGCCTCAATTCCGGCATATCAAAGGCCTGATGATGTGCGGCGATATCTCGTACGCGAAGAACAACATCCTCCAGATTATGTTCTAGACCGATTCTGAACGGAGCCTTTAGGGTTGCATGCCATCCATAACGTCTTGGTTCAGCCGTGAGATTCCTCTGAAGAGATCGAGGTACACCCGCAAGCTGCGGCTGCTCAAGAACCCCATTCGTTGCGGCGCATCGTCCTAGCCATTCACTGCCCGCAGTCCACCAGGCACCACCCACTTTAGGCGCAAAATAAATGGCACAGCGGTAGGGGGTAGAAAATTTCATTAAATCAGCGGTCATAAAAGTCTAGCCACCTATTCCTAATAAATTTGTCACAAAACATTCATGTAGTTTGCTTAAGCTGTTATGTCGTTTTAGACTTTAAATCAAAAAATCGCATATCCATGTCGCAAGCATTTGACAACCGTGTGCCAACGCCGGATTCTGCTCGTCAAGACTGGCTTGCGTTATTAGCTCGAGCGCCTTTACTTATTTTAGACAGAGTACTTACTCATCACGCGG
>CAMCWG010000096.1 GCA_945882005.1 Bordetella parapertussis | reverse complement strand
CCAACAGATTGGAATTGAGCCTCTGTTTGCCCAGGAAGAGAATCCTTTCCCCTGGATGGCAGAGATGATTGATTTAAAGAAGGAACGCAATTTCTTTGAAACACGCGTGATTGAGTATCAAACCGGCGGCGCCCTTAACTGGGAATAATTCGCTATTTTGAGCCTTGTTACGCTTTAGTACTTGCCAGTGGGCGGTGAGAGCCGCCGTGCTGGTGCCATTTGAATTGCTTCGCGCCTCCAGTGAGGGGCAGTTCAAATGGCTGTGCCGGATTCATTAGCGCAAACCGCTGTTCTACTGCACGTTAGTAGAGGCTTGTGCCGATGAATAACTCGGGCGAAACGACGTCTCATGGTGGGGCTAGTCGAGCACGGGTTTTAATGTTTGGGACCCTGAACTAAGGAGTATTACCATGGCAACAGCCAAAAAAGCAGCAAAAAAAGCAGTAAAGAAAGCCGCAGCTAAAAAACCTGCAGCTAAGAAAGTAGTTGCTAAGAAGCCAGCAGCTAAGAAAGTAGCGAAGAAAGTTGTTAAGAAAGTAGCAGCTAAGAAGCCAGCAGCGAAAAAAGTTGCAGCTAAGAAGCCAGCCGCTAAAAAAGTAGCAAAAAAGGCAGCTGCTAAGAAGCCAGCAGCGAAAAAAGTAGCTAAGAAAGCAGTGGCCAAGAAGCCTGCTGCCAAAAAAGCTGCTAAGAAGCCTGTTGCAAAAAAAAAATAGTTAAAAAGCCTGCTGCTAAGAAGCCGGCAGCCGCTGCCCCCTCGACCGCTGCAGCTCCAGGTGCAAAAACTGCCCTGAATCCAGCAGCGTCGTGGCCCTTTCCTACGGGCGGCCGTCCCTGAGCGCTTAGCTAAGGTTTTGCGGTACCAGACCGTCCGGTTCGCCGGACGGTTTTTTTATGTGTGCTCGCCATCCACTGCGCACAGCACCCGACTTTGTAACCAAGCTGTTCACTGCGCCCGAGTGCGTGCGACAATAGCGGTCATGGCTTTTCATTCGGGGCAACGGTACACGCATGATTGGTGAAATCCTTCGGTTTTTACTCGATATCGTCTTTAATTTAGTCGGGGCTATCCTGCTGGCCCGTGCATGGATTCATGCCGCCAAGCTGCACCCCTTTAATCCCATGTCGCAGGCGATTTACCAAGCCACAAATTGGTTGGTGCAGCCTTTGCGCAAAATTGTGCCCACGCCGGGTGGAATGTTCGACTGGGCGAGCCTACTTGGGGCCTTGCTTGCAGCTGCAGTTTATTTGCTCTTAATGTGGCTGGTTTCCACAGCAAGCATGTTGCCGGTCAAGCTCTTGCCTGGCCTCGTTGGCGCAAGCATCGTCACCTTAGGTCGTTGGGCACTGAATTTAATCGTTTGGATGACGCTCATTCAGGCGGTACTTTCGTGGGTCAACCCCATGGCGACTATCATGCCGGTCCTCACCACGCTGACTGACCCCTTGCTTGCTCCGATTCGTCGCATCACCCCAAAGTTTGGTGCGTTAGATTTGGCACCTCTTGTTTTCGTGGTGCTCGCGCAAGTCGCGACGATAGTACTTAGTCGCATCAGCTTTTCGTTATTCCCTCTATTTGTTCTGTAACCATCCTTTGCCGCTTCGGTCTGCTGCCCAGCCTCTTGTTATGAAACAGCCCATCTTTTCCGCGCGGCAGGCTCTTTGTATCGCTGCGCTCGCTATGTCAGTTCAGGCTTGTGTCTGGGCCCAGAGTCCCATGCCCGCAGCCAGCTTGCTCGGGGCAGCATCCGGACAAGCTACAGCACCGCGCGACAACGCAGCACAGCCAAGCGAGCGCACACTAGCGGACATTGATGCGCAAACGCAAGAGATGCAAAAGCGGTTAGCCGCAATACAAGCAGACATCATTAAGGCACAAGCGGCGATCAATGACAGCACCACCGTCGAGACAGCTGCCCGCACCGCAGCACAAGATCGACTCAGTTACTTGCGTGGCATGCAAGAGGCTTACAGCCAAATTATCGATAACCTCAAGAATTTAAGACGCGTCACAACAAACCTTGAGACTGCACGCAAAGAGAAGGAGAACTGGCAAGCGCCCGCTGGCACAGCTCCCTGGCCACTTTCTGTTGCAGATGATTTGCAATTGAAGATGCTCAGACTGCAGTTTCAATTGCAGCACCTCAAACAACGCACCAACATTGTCAACGATTTGCTTGCGGATCATCGCAAGACACGTGCCCAAGCAGAAGTTGAGCTTAGACAGTCGAGCACCGGACCAGAAGCAGCACGTGCTAGCGAAGCGATACAGCGGCGCCTGGATCGCATTAATTTAGATCTAGCAAACACTGCAATTGATAAAGACACAATCAATATTGAGCAAGCCACGGGCGCAATCAGCCTTGCGACACTAAAACTGACGAAAGATTTTTATAACGCTCGCTTTACTTTTGCCAACCAAGATTTTCAAAAAATAAAAGCCGATCTGCAAAAGCGCATTGATGGCCTTAGAACGCAAGAGCAGCAAGCCAGTCTGCGCATCAATCAGACACTAGATCTAGCGGCGGCAGCTAAAGCAAAAGCGGATGCGTTAGAGCAAAATGCGACGGCGACTCCAGAGGCACGAACAGCTGCGCGCAACGCGCGATTGTTAGCGGACCGTCGCGCCGAAGCTGCGCGCACTGAACGTGAACGCTACCGCGCACAGATTGAACTCGATTTGCTCATGATTCAAATCTGGGAGATTCGACGCGACTTATACGCCAACGTCGACAACAACCAGCAGCTCGCCGTCTTGAAGTCTAAATACGAGGACTTAGTGCGACAGCTCAATCTTGGATTGAACTATCTAAACCAACTCATCGCCGAAAAGTCCCAGTCAACGCTCGCGCTCAACGAGCAGCTGCGTCAAGCCCCATCAAACGCTGAGAAGGCATTTTTGTCAGAAATGCTCGCGCCACTCGCCGAGCAAATCGATATTATGCGCGGGCTTTACGCGCTCTTTGAACGCGCTCGCCAGTATCTGGAAATTACAGCCTCAGAGATTGCGCACGCGCAACTAAACCAAACATTCATACAGCGCTTCAGTGGTATCAAAGCGACTGTCCTTGAACTTGCCAACGATATTTGGCAATTTGAGATCTTCGCGGTCGATGACAACATCGTGGTAGATGGGCGCGAGATTAAAACAAAGCGTAGCGTCACGGTTGGAAAAACCATAGGCGCTATGGCTATCCTGATTATTGGTTTTATGCTGATTTCAGGTTTAATAAGGCGCACTCTTGCACTCGCAGTCAACAAAGCGAACTTAGGTGCTAGCAAGTCGGTTGTGCTGGGCCGCTGGTTGACTCTCGCAGCGGGCTTCTCTCTCATTCTGACAGCCTTCAATATCGTTGAGATCCCTCTCAGCGCATTCGCTTTTTTTGGTGGTGCGCTCGCGATTGGCGTCGGTTTTGGCACACAAAACCTAGTGAAGAACCTAATCAGTGGCGTCATGCTGTTAATTGAAAAACCAATTCGCATAGGCGACCTGGTTGAAATCGACGGCATCCTAGGAACGGTCACTTCGATCGGCATCAGGTTTTCAACGATACAAGGTGCGCAAGGCAATGATGCCTTGATCCCAAATAGCGTATTAGTTGAACAAAAACTAGTGAACTGGACCTACTCCACGCGCGATGCGCGCAGGGATGTCCGTGTGACGGTGTCATATAAGTCCAGCGTGCAGGAGGTTCAACGCATCCTAGCCATGGTCAGTGCTGAACACCCACAGGTCAAACAAATGCCTGAACCTGTCATTACGCTGGAAGATTTTGGCGATAACGGCTTAGTGTTTAATTTGCAATTTTGGATCCGGTTACAAGCTGGCATACAGCCTGGACAGATCCTGAGTGACTTGCGTGTCAGCATTCTTGCGGCTTTTGCAAAAGCGGGCATCGAGTTGCCTTACCCGCAACGCGCTGTCATGTTCGATCAGAGCAATCCGATCGCAGTGCGCGTACATCCATCATCCACATCAGCGCTTTGATCAAGCGCTAATGTTTAGATCGAATAATTATTTTTGAGCTGTTGGCACAACGCGTGTTGGTCCCGCACCACTAATAACTTGTACGCGCTGATTTAGCATAATCGGCACATCCGCCTCTTGCGCAATCACGCGGGTCTCACCGTTATCAAGCTTAACGGTGATCTCTAGGCCATCTTTTTTGCCGGCGTAATCTTCCACAGCGTCACCAGCGAGAGCACCCAACACAGCGCCACCCAAGATCGCCAAGGTACGGCCAGTGCCACCACCTATCGTGCTTCCCACCACGCCACCTACCGCGCCACCCGCCACCACGCCAGCACCTGAGGTACCCTCTCTCTGGATTGTAATTGGACGCACGTTGACGACTGTGCCATTACGCATCACTTGGTCGCGCTGTGCTTGATTGTACGTATATACGTTTGCAGAAGCCGAAGGCTTTGCGCAACCCGACACCAACGCAATAGACGCCAGAGCCACGCTTGCCAGCGCAAGACGACCCAAGCGGGCACCAGCAAAAGAATAAAAACGCATTTAAGTGACTCCTGTTAAACGAACTTATGCGGGCAACCGCAAGCCATACTGGGCGTGAAACTGTGCGTCGATTTCAGCACGGCTTGGGGCATGATTTTGCGGCCCACGCGATGCGATCTTGATCGAGCCCATCAAGTTACCCAGTTTACAGGCATCCTGCCAAGACCAACCTAGCGTAAGTCCATATAACAACCCACCCCGGTGCGCATCGCCACAACCGGTTGGATCCACAACTCCACTTGGGTTGACTGGATCGATGTGGTGCTGATGACCTTCAGTATAAAGAGTCGCACCATTCGCACCACGGGTCACGACAACTGCCTTGAGCCCTTGCGCGAGCTGCTCAATCGACTTACCCGTACGCTGTTCAACAATGCTGGCCTCATAATCATTGACGGTCATCGCTTGCGCCAGTGCCAGCATCTCTTGGATATCTTTACCGTCGTAAAGCGGCATCGCCTGACCTAAATCAAAAATAAAGGGTGTACCCTGCGCACGCAAACGCTGGGCGTGCGCGACCATTCCCGTCTTGGAGTCCGGGGCGACAATCGCCCAGGCCGCAGCGCGGCCAGTTAAATCGTTTTCAGCCGAGCGCTCCATCGCGCCAGGGTGAAAGGCGCTGATCTGGTTATCATCAAGATCCGTCGTGATGAAACACTGCGCGGTCAAGGTGCCAGACAGTGTTTGCAACAGGCTGGTATCAATGCCCATTTGTTCAAAGCGCTGAAGGTAATCACTCGCATCTTCGCCCACTGTTGCAACAGGCACAGGCTTACCACCCAAGAGTTTCAGGTTGTAGGCGATATTGCCTGCACAGCCGCCAAACTCACGGCGCATACTGGGCACCAGAAATGACACGCTAAGCGCATGAATCCGGTCAGGCAGGATGTGTTCTTTAAAACGGCCTTCGAATACAGCGATCGTGTCGAATGCAACGGAACCACAAATTAATACGGGCGATGTCATGCGTAAGCCTCAGGGAAAATAACGCGTAAGTTGAAATCCGGTAATTTGCAAACCAGTGACCTCAATCGGTAACCGCAAATTGAGTTCTTGGTTTGGTAGAAAAGGTTTATCTTTAAACTGAGCAGGCAGGTAGTCTGTAGGGGCTAGTCTCTTGCGAACAACTGGGGTGTTGGACGCGTCTTTTAATTCGACCAACAAATGTGGCCAAGGTTGCGGCTGCGTCAGTCGGTTGCGCATGGAAAACACCAAGGTCATCGCTGTAGGACGTCTCTCAACTTGCGGCTCATTCGATCGCTCTAATGAAGATCCGTCTATCGTGATGCGATCAATGTGCCTGACTAGACTCACTTCACATTTCAATGATTCACACAAGACAGTTAAAGCTGGTCGCAAACCAGGAACACTTGTCACCAAATCGTTACGATAAATATAAGCAAGCTGAACCAACAAAAAAACAAATGCAAAAAAACTGGCAAAGCCCCAAATCAAATTCTTGAGCCCCGCATTCTCTTGCTCATCCGCCAAAAATTCTGGTGGGGTGCGTCCAACGCTGTTGTTATCACCACGTAGCCGCGCCTCCCCTTGCACACTGATCATGGGCTCTGGACGCTCTCTTGCAGCAGCGTCAAGTCGATCGTTCAAGATGGGTTCATGCACCGTGGGAGTCGGCTCAGCAGACTGGCGCTCGCGATGACGCAACACAGCGGGCTGGGGTGATGACTTGGCGGCAAAGCTCGTTAATGTCGGTAGGTTGCTAACAAGGGCAGACTCACCATTAAAAATGTGTTTACATTGCCCGCAACGCACCAAACCGCCGTGCGCGCGCAATTGCTCGAGCGACACGACAAAGTCACTTTGGCACTTTGGACAACGCGTCACAAGACTCATCGCTCTACCCTAGGGCTTCGTGCCCGCCAAACATACCCAGCCATCCCGTGCTTGCCATACCGTCATCGGCAACCACGGCGCGTAAGCTTGTGCAACCTCTTGTGCTTGCCGCTCAAGGACACCAGACAATACCAAACTACCACCTGAGCGCACGCGTGCGCTCAGCATTGGGGCAAGCACCTTGAGGGGATTAGACAAAATATTTGCGACCACCACATCAAATTGGCCATCGGCTAACCCATCTGGCAGCATTGCTTGAATCGTAACGCGATTCGCGATCGCATTGTCGCGTGTGGCTTGCACTGCCTGGTCATCAATGTCCACCCCTGTCACTGGCCCAGCACCCAGCATCGCCGCAGCAATCGCCAAAATACCCGAACCACAACCGTAATCCAAGACGGTGGCAGCGCTCGGCAACGCTTGCGCCAACCACTCGAGGCATAAATGTGTCGTCGGATGGCTACCGGTCCCGAAGGCTAAGCCTGGGTCTAATTGAATCGCGATAGAGCCTGCCTCGGTCTTGGTTGGCATTTGATCGGCATGCCAACTCGGCACAATCAAAATATGCTCGCCTACCTGAATCGGACCGAATTGCGATTGCGTGAGTCTGACCCAATCCGCATCTGGCACATCGCGCAAGTGCCAGGGCAACTCAGCGCTAGAGTCTAAATCTTGCTGCGCCATGAGTAACAACTGGGCAGGATCAGTGCCATCAGCCAGCAAAACGATCAAACGATTACGTGCCCAGGCTTGGGTGTTCGGTTCGCTCCCGGGCTCTCCAAAGAGCGGCTGCTCATCATCTGTATCCAAATCAGCATCTTCAACGGAAACTGACAATGCGCCCGCTTCAAGAAGTGCGTCGGATAGCGGCTCAGCCAAAGATCCGGGACACAACAATACCAATTCACGCATGACAGTTTCCGTGAGCCGGGCTAAGTAGCCCGGCCAAACCGCACACCGAGACGCTCAAGGGCGTTCGGCAAGCTTGTGTTCCAGATAATGAATACTTGTGCCGCCTTCAACAAAACGACCGTCCACCATCAGCTCGCGATGCAGCGGGATGTTGGTTTTGATACCTTCGACTACCATCTCAGAGAGCGCGATCGACATACGTGCAACGGCTTGCTCGCGCGTGTCGCCGTACGTAATGACCTTGGCGATCATCGAATCGTAATTTGGTGGGACAAAGTAGCCGTTAAAAGCATGCGAATCGATCCGAACACCAGGGCCTCCCGGTGTGTGCCAATTCGTAATGCGTCCTGGGCTCGGCACAAAAGTGAAAGGATCCTCTGCGTTGATGCGACACTCAATCGCATGGCCTTTGAATACGATATCCTTTTGACGCAAACTGAATTTTTCTCCGGCTGCGACACGAATCTGCTGCTGAACCAGATCGATTCCGGTAATAAGTTCTGTGACCGGATGCTCGACCTGAATACGTGTGTTCATTTCAATGAAATAAAACTCGCCGTTTTCGTACAAGAACTCGAAAGTACCCGCACCACGGTACTCAATCTTGCGGCAGGCCTCTGCGCAGCGCTCTCCGATACGCTCAATCAACTTGCGATCGACACCCGTTGCAGGCGCTTCTTCAATCACTTTTTGGTGACGACGCTGCATAGAGCAGTCACGCTCACCGAGCCACACTGCGTTTTTCCCGCCATCAGCCAGAACTTGGATTTCGATATGGCGGGGATTCTCCAGGAATTTTTCGAGGTAGACCTCGGGATTGTTAAACGCAGCGCCAGCTTCCGACTTTGTCATCACGACCGAACTCAAGAGAGCAGCTTCAGTATGCACCACGCGCATGCCCCGCCCACCACCACCACCCGCGGCCTTGATGATGACGGGGTAACCGACTTCACGCGCGATACGCAGAATTTCTTGGTCATCAGCGGGTAGCGCGCCCGCAGAACCCGGCACGACTGGAACGCCGGCTTCAATCATGGCGTTCTTCGCGCTCACCTTATCGCCCATCAAACGGATCGACTCTGGGCGCGGACCAATAAACACAAATCCGCTTTTCTCTACACGGTCTGCAAAGTCTGCGTTCTCAGACAGAAAACCATAGCCGGGATGAATCGCTTCAGCGTCCGTCACTTCAGCTGCAGCAATAATGGCTGGCATATTCAGATAGCTGTCGCGCGAAGCAGGTGGCCCGATACAAACGGACTCATCTGCCAGACGCACGTACTTGGCATCGCGATCCGCCTCGGAATGCACGACCACCGTTTTGATACCCATCTCGCGGCACGCGCGCTGGATACGCAGCGCGATTTCTCCACGGTTAGCGATCAGAATTTTTTCAAACATATCAGGCAATCACAAACAGGGGTTGACCGTATTCAACGGGCTCACCGTTTTGCACGAGAATCTCTTTGATGACACCAGATTTATCCGCTTCGATTTCGTTGAGCAACTTCATCGCTTCAATAATGCAGAGTGGTTCGCCCTCTTTCACTGTTTGACCAATTTCTACGAATGCTGGGGCTGCAGGATTAGAAGCCCGGTAGAACGTACCAACCATCGGAGCCTTAACAGTATGACCCTGCACAACGGGTGCAGCAGGAGCTGCAGCAGGCACTGCTGGCGCACCTTCGCCTGCGGGTGCTGATGGTGGCGCGTACGCAGCAGGGGCCGCATAGGCAACCGGCTGCACCGCTTGAGAAAACTTGACGATCCGAACCTTGCCCTCGCCCTCGGTGATTTCAAGTTCGGCAATGCCTGACTCTGCAACGAGATCGATCAAAGTTTTGAGTTTTCGCAGATCCATAGTGATTCCGTATAGTGCTGTTAAATAAGAGTAAAGTTGACCAACTTGGTCGACCGGTTATGCAGCCGCCTGGTATGGGACGGCAAAGCGCAAGGCGGCTTCATATCCGTCAGGGCCCAGGCCAGCGATTACGCCGACAGCGAGATCCGACAGGTATGAGTGATGCCTAAACTCTTCACGCTTGTACACGTTAGAGAGATGCACCTCGACAAAGGAAATCTTTACCCCAGCGAGTGCATCGCGAATCGCAACGCTGGTGTGGGTGTAGGCGCCCGCGTTGATCACGATAAAGTCGGTGCCATCAGTGCGCGCGGCCTGAATGCGATCGACTAGTGCACCCTCGTGGTTACTTTGAAAGGTGGACAAGCTGACGCCCAGCTCTGTAGCAAGAACTTGAAGCCTCGCATCAATTTGGGCAAGGGTGGTGTGGCCGTAGACACTGGGCTCACGTAACCCGAGCAGGTTCAGGTTAGGGCCGTTCAAAACGAGAATTTTTTTTGCCATGAG
>CAMCWG010000095.1 GCA_945882005.1 Bordetella parapertussis | reverse complement strand
AAAATGGTTATGTCCGTGAAGACGGCCGCATGATCCACGACATGTTTCTAATGGAAGTTAAAAAGCCAAGCGAGTCAAAAGGTCCTTGGGACTACTACAAACAGCTCGCCGTCTTACCTGGTGAAGAAGTGTTCACCAAGCTCTCCGAGTCGACCTGCAAGCTGGTCAAGAAGTAACCAGAACAACACCATCGCGCTCTAAAACGCGCGATGGTGCGTTCTGCTCATGCAGTCGATGCGAAGCAGATAGAACATGATCATGATCTTTGGTATACCGGTGCAGGCCTTTCTTGGCCAGCTTTTGCTTGGCTTAGTCAACGGCTCTTTCTACGCCATTTTGTCGCTAGGCTTAGCGGTGATTTTTGGCTTACTCAACGTTATCAACTTCGCCCACGGTGCTCTGTACATGTTGGGTGCGTTTTTGGCCTGGATGGGCCTTTCCTACTTTGGAATCAATTACTGGTTGATGCTGGTCTTAGCACCAATCATTGTTGGACTCTTCGGCATTCTGATTGAAAAATTCCTGCTCAAGCACCTATACAAGCTTGATCACCTGTACGGTTTATTGCTGACCTTCGGCATTACCTTGCTGATCGAGGGCCTGTTTCGCAGTTTCTACGGCGTTTCAGGTCAGCCCTACTCGACGCCTGAAGCGTTGCGCGGCGCAACGAATCTGGGCTTCATGATGTTGCCTAACTATCGCGCCTGGGTCGTGGTGGCCTCGGTTGTGGTCTGCCTCATCACCTGGTTCATTATTGAGCGCACCCGCTTAGGTGCTTTGTTGCGTGCCGGCACTGAAAACCCTCGCCTTGTCGAAGCCTTTGGCGTCAACGTGCCCTTGATGATCACACTCACCTACGGCTTTGGCGTGGCCTTAGCAGGCTTTGCTGGCGTTCTGGCTGCCCCTATTCTGCAGGTCTCACCACTAATGGGATCAAACCTCATTATCGTGGTGTTCGCCGTTGTGGTGATCGGTGGAATGGGTTCCATCATGGGTGCGATTGTGACCGGCCTTGGTTTGGGCATCATCGAGGGCTTAACCAAAGTGTTTTGGCCTGAAGCCTCAAGCACCGTTGTCTTCATCATCATGGCTATTGTCTTGCTTATCCGCCCTGCCGGACTATTCGGAAAAGAAAAATGAATCGTCAAGCGCTCGGCTATATCGTCTTTCTGTTATTCCTAGCGGCCATCCCGCTGATGGGCATTTATCCCATCTTCGCCATGAAGATCATGTGCTACGCGCTCTTTGCGTGCGCCTTCAACCTGCTGCTTGGTTTCACTGGCTTACTCTCCTTTGGTCACGCAGCCTTTTTAGGTAGCGCTGCCTATGCTTCCGGACACGCCATGAAGCTTTGGGGTTTCACTCCCGAGCTTGGCATTGCCTACGGCGTGTTGGTCGCCGGAGCCCTTGGTCTAGCCATGGGTGCGCTCGCGATTCGACGCAGCGGTATTTATTTTGCAATGATTACTCTCGCGCTCTCGCAGATGGTCTACTTCTTTTTCTTGCAAGCCAAATTCACAGGCGGTGAAGATGGTCTGCAAGGTGTACCACGCGGCACGCTTTTCGGACTCATTGATCTAAAAAACGACTTGAACCTGTACTACGTCGTCATGGGTATTTTTGTACTGGGCTACTTCATTATCTGGCGCACCGTGCACTCACCCTTTGGCCAGGTACTCAAAGCCATCCGCGAAAACGAACCACGGGCAATCTCGCTGGGTTATGACGTCGACCGTTTCAAATTACTCGCTTTTATCTTGTCTGCCATGTTGGCCGGCTTAGCGGGCTCGACCAAGATGCTGATTTTTGTCTCGGCCACTCTGTCAGATGCAACTTGGCAGATGTCAGGTCTGGTGATCCTGATGACGCTCATTGGTGGTCTCGGCACTCTCGTAGGTCCAGTCATTGGCGCCTTCATCGTTGTCTTGCTAGAAAACAAAGTAGGCGACTTTGGGGCGTCGTTAACGAAATGGACTGGCATTGAATGGTTTCAACGGCTAGGTGAGTCCGTCACGATCGTGATTGGTCTTATCTTCGTGATCTGCGTGTTGGCCTTCAGACGCGGCTTAGTCGGCGAGCTCAGTGCCTGGTGGGACAAGCGACAAACCGCCCGTCAGTAAGCAATGACTGTCACGAAAGCTTCACAAAACGGTCACCCACCTTACATGAAAGGGCCATAGCATTGATTTCAGGATTTTTAACTGGAATCAATCATGCGTGCTCGCTTTCCGAATATTCTCAGCATTGTCGCCCTGACCTTTGCTTGTGCGCTCAGCCACGCACCTTGGGCAAGCGCCCAATCGACAGACACAAGGCCCGTTATTCGGGTGGCTGTTCAACAAATCGCTAATAGTGGTGCGCTAGACCCCCTGCGCGAGCAAAGCAATGTTGGCACGCGCGTGCTACCCATGATCTACGCGGGCTTAATCGAGCTAGATACCGTTGGCGATTTAAGTGCTCGCCCTGCCCTTGCTGAATCCTGGAGACGCATCGACGAGCGCACGCTTGAGTTTAAGTTGCGTCCAGGTGTGAAGTTCCATAACGGAGACCCGGTCACCGTTGAGGATATCGCCTTTAGCTTTAGTCCGCAGAGGATGTTTGGTAATAGTCAACCCTCAATGCCCCCGACAACCAAGCCTGCTGGACCAGCATCGAAGCCGATCGGCAACACAAGCTTTGCCTCTGGCCCAACCCCTCCCCCCGAGGTGGTTGCAGTGGCTCGTAACATTTGGCCTTCTCTGGTTGGAGTTGAGATCGTTGACGACAAAACCATTCGGTTAGTGAATGCCCTACCGGATGTTACGTTGGAGGGTCGTTTAGCGCGCTTAGGCTCTGAAATCATCTCTAAGAAAGCTTATCTGGCTGCCAAAGACTGGAACGTTTGGGCACAAAACCCAATCAGTGCTGGTCCCTTTAAAGTTAAGGAACTCAAGCAAGATCAATACTTGGTACTGGTTGCGCATGATGATTATTTTGGCGGCAAACCGAATATCAAGGAAATTCGCTACACCGTTGTGCCCGAAGTATCGTCAAGAATCAACGGCTTAGTCACCGGACAATATGATTTTGTCACGGACATCCCTCCAGACCAGTTCAAGATTATTCAAAACAATCCTAAATTTGAAGTAACGGGTGGACCTGTGATGAACCACCGATTGGTTGTCTTCGACAAAACACATCCTGTTCTTGCTAATCCAAAAATCCGCCAGGCGATGACGCATGCCATTGATCGGAAAGCGATTATCGATGCACTTTGGGGTGGACGGACCTCGATTCCCGCAGGACTACAGTGGGAGTTTTATGCCGATATGTTCATCAACGACTGGTCCGTACCAAAGTACGACGTTGCCCTCGCAAAAAAGCTCTTAAAAGAGGCTGGGTATAAGGGAGAGATCATTCACTTTCGGACGATGAATAACTACTACACCAACCAGACGCAGACGGACCAAATCATGCTTGAAATGTGGCGCGCGGTGGGCCTGAACGTTCAAATGCAAATGGCCGAAAACTGGACGCAGATTTTTGAGAAAGGGCCGACTCGAGGCGTACGAGGGTGGTCAAACTCGGCTCCATTTAGCGACCCTGTGAGCTCGATGGTGAATCAGCACGGTCCAAAGGGTCAACAGCAACGGATGGGCGAGTGGAGTAACGAGGAGTTCAACAAACTTTCAAACGTCCTAGTGACCTCTGTTGATCAAAAAGAGCGTCGCCAGACCTTCGCGCGCATGCTCGAAATTGCTGAACGCGAAGACCCTGCCTACACGGTTCTGCATCGCACGGCTGTTTTCTACGCCAAACGCAAAGACATCGTGTGGAAACCATCCCAAACCTTCTTAATGGACTTTCGCCCTAGCAACTTACAGCTCTCGCAATGAACTCCGCGTTACAGCACGACCCACAGGCGCTTCTCAGCGTCCGAGGGTTGACGATTAATTTTGCTAACGAAGAGCAGATACGAACCGTCGTCCAAGACATCGACCTTGACATTCACAAAGGCATGTCGCTGGGGATCGTTGGGGAGTCAGGTTGCGGCAAAAGCGTCACGTGGATGGCGATACTTGGCTTATTAGGTGCTCGCGCACAGATCCAAGGAAGCGCTCGACTTGCAGGGCAAGAGCTCTTAGGTTTGACCGATCAAGAATTATCGACGGTGCGAGGCGGGAAAATTGCCATGATTTTTCAGGACCCCGCCTCCTGCTTGAATCCTGTACATCGAATCGAAAAACAATTAACTGAAAGTTTGGCCCTTCACCGCGCTCTGTTTGGTGCAGAGGCACGACGCGCAGCCCTCGATCTACTCGACCGCGTGGAGATGCCCAACGCGGCCCAGCGCTTGTCCGCCTACCCACATGAACTTTCTGGCGGAATGAATCAGCGCGTCATGATTGCCATGGCGCTCGCTGGACAACCAGACTTGTTAGTAGCGGACGAACCTACTACGGCGCTCGACGCAACTGTACAGGCCCAAATCCTGGACTTGCTCAATCAAATCCGCAAAGACTCGGGCATGGCGCTCGTTTTAATCTCACACGACCTGGGTGTCATCACCGAGGCAAGTGAACAGGTCGCCGTGATGTATGCGGGACGTATCGTCGAATATATGCGAACAGAGCATTTGTTCACGCATGCCCGTCACCCCTATACCAACGGGCTCTTAGGCGCGATGCCTTCCCTTGAGGCAGAGCACAGCGCACTCAAGACTATTCCAGGACAAGTGCCGCAAGCCGGCGCACACTTTAAGGGTTGCAGCTTCGCCCCACGCTGCACAGAAATAAGATCCATTTGCCACGATGCAGTCCCTGCACTGGAAACAGCCAACGCCGACCAACGCGTTGCCTGCCATGTAGCGAGGCTTTCATGACTGCCTTACTCACTGCAACAGACGTCACGCGTGTCTACCCAGTGAAAACAACGCAGTCTTGGCTGACCAAACGCCGCAGCCTACGCGCCGTTGATCAAATATCTCTCGAACTGCGCGCGGGACAAACCTTAGGCTTAGTAGGCGAATCGGGCTGTGGCAAATCGACCCTCGCTCGGATGCTGATTGGCTTAATTCCAACGACAACTGGCGAAGTATCTTTTGATGGCAAGCCTGTCAACGCAGAGCGAAACGCAGCCTGGCGCGCACTGCGCCGCGACATGCAGATGGTGTACCAAGATCCACTTGGAGCCCTAGATCGCCGACTCCCGATCTATCAGCAAGTACGAGAGCCACTTTTAATTCAAGGTATTGGCTCGCGCGAAGAGCAGCACACAGCCACCGAGGAAGTACTCGCATCGGTAGGTATTGGCTCTGATCTATTCCCTCGCTTTCCCCATGAATTGTCTGGCGGGCAACGCCAGCGCGTCGTGATGGCGAGAGCCCTGGTGCTTAAGCCACGCCTCTTAGTGTGCGACGAGCCCGTCTCGGCCTTGGATCTTTCGATTCAAGCGCAAGTCATCAATCTCCTTTCGACGTTGCAGAAAGAGCGTCAGCTCGCAATGCTGTTCATCAGTCATGACTTGCGTGTCGTGCGTCATATTTGCGATGACGTCGCGGTGATGTACTTGGGAAAAATCATCGAACAAGGTCCGGCAGCGCAGGTATTGTCAAAGCCAGCACACCCTTACACCGAGGCCTTGATTTCTGCTGTATCTCACCCGAAGGCCTCGCAAACACCGCGCAAGCGTATTCTGCTGCGTGGCGAACCTCCGAGTCCGATTGATGTACCCACTGGCTGCGCGTTTCATCCGCGCTGCCCTATTGCCGTAGCACAGTGCCAAGCACAGGCACCTTATTTGACACACATAGACACCGGACACACTGTGGCCTGTCACCTGCGCGCGTCCCTGAATCACCAGCAGGTGGTCAACGCATGCTGAACTACCTTGTCACACGGGGCCTTCGATCCGCCTTGACGATCCTGCTCGTTGTCACCTTTACCTTCATCATTCTGCGACTGTCGGGCGACCCCGCAATGATGATTTTATCGGCCGATGCACCGCCCGAGGCTATCGACGCTTTCCGACAAAGCTGGGGGCTCGATGCTCCGCTTTCACATCAGTATTTTGGGTACTTACGTAATATTGCGATGGGCAACTTCGGTGTGTCAATGCGCAACGGTTCGCCAGCGATGTCCTTGGTGATTCAGGCGATCCCCGCCACCCTAGCCATCACCTTACCCGCTTTTTTTATAAAGCTGTTATTGGGCATTCCAGCGGGCATCTTCGCTGCATTTCATCGCAACACTTGGATCGACAGGCTGATCATGAGCCTGTCGGTTGCGGGCCACTCTCTGCCGAGCTTCGTACTTGGCGTGCTGTTGGTTCTCATTTTTGCGGTCACACTAGGGTGGTTGCCAAGCGGCGGCTATGCGTCTTGGCAGCATGCGTTCTTACCTATCATCACCCTGTCGATCGGAGGTGCTGCAGTGCTCGCCCGCTACACCCGCTCCGCTATGCTTGAGGTGCTCGGCCAACCATACATCCGAGCAGCCTCCGCCAAAGGTCTAACGTGGCACAACGTCGTTTTACGCCACGCCTTACCGAATGCTGCAGCGCCAATCCTGACGATTATCGGGCTCATGTTCGGTGCACTCATCGCAGGGGCTGTCGTGGTTGAGAGCGTCTTTTCCTGGCCAGGCGTTGGACGCTTAATCGTGTCGGCCGTCGCCAATCGCGACCTCGCCGTCGTTCAGGCCGCCTTGTTATTAGTCACGACCTGTATGGTGACTGCGAATTTATTGGTAGACGCGTTAAATGTCATGATCGATCCCAAACTTCGGTCAGCGCGGTAAGGAGAAGGGATGACGAATCGACGGCTCTCTTCAATGCTCACTGCGCTCGCGCAATGCCCAGTCATCGTATTGTGTGGTTGGATTTGGCTCATCATCATGCTGTTTGTGGCGCTCTTCGCCGAGAGCCTTTCGCCCTATGGGTATACCGCACTGGATCTTTCCGCGCGGCTCAAGCCCCCGATCGGCTTTGATGGTCAAGCTAATCATTTACTCGGTACGGATGAATTAGGGCGCGATGTGTTGTCGCGACTCGTCACGTCGATCCGTATGAGCCTACTGATCGCCTTCGCGAGTACGCTAATTTCGGCCTCGATTGGTCTGACGCTCGGATTTTTGGCTGCCCGTTTTCGAGGTTGGACCGAACAAGCCGTGATGGTCGCGATCGACTTTCAGGCCTCCATCCCCTTTATGTTGATCGCACTAGCGGTACTCGCCTTCTTTGGAAATACCTTAGTGCTCTTTATTTGCCTGATGGGGTGTCATGGGTGGGAGCGCACAGCGCGTATTACGCGCAGTCTCGCCATCTCGGCCGTAGAGCAAGGCTACGCCAACGCCGTCCAAGCATTAGGAGCCAGCACATGGCGCGTCTACTTTCGTCATATTTTGCCCAATATTGCGAGCACGCTGATTGTGAGTATGACGTTGACGTTTCCCGAGGTTATTTTGCTTGAGTCAGGCCTGTCCTTTTTAGGGCTTGGCGTACAACCCCCGCTCACAAGTCTCGGGAACATGGTGGGCTATGGTCGCGAGTATCTCCATTCTGCCCCCTGGATCCTATTGGCACCAGCAACAATCATTGTCCTGACGACGCTTTCCATTTCACTGGTCGGAGACTGGGTGCGCGACAAACTTGATCCGACACTGCTCTAACCCATTCTGCTTAATAGGTGAACCATGTCAAACGCAAAAAAAAATGTACTGATGATCGTCGTCGACCAATGGCGCGGCGATACTCTCGCACGGCTGGGTCATCCGACGATCAAGACTCCGAATATTGATGCACTCGCCAACGAAGGCGTGACATTCGCAAAGCACTACACACAGGCTGTGCCTTGTGGACCAGGGCGTGCATCCATGCTCACCGGCCTGTATATGATGACGCATCGTGCCGTCCAAAACACCATCCCACTGGATGCACGTCACACGAATATCGCCAAAGAAGTACGTAAAGCGGGCTACGAGCCTGCGCTTGTTGGTTACACCACCACGACTCCTGACCCACGCGAAACTGCACCACAAGATCCTCGGTTCAAAGTCCTTGGTGCAGACATGGAAGGCTGGAGACCCGTTGGCTCGTGGGGTCTAAAGATGGAGTCCTACTTCGCGTGGGTCAAAGCGCAAGGCTTTCCCGTACCAAAAATCCCAACCAATATCTGGCTTCCAGAAGGTCGAACGGAGGACGATCATGGGGCGACGTCCAAACCGAGCTCCATCCCCGCACACCTGTCCGACACAACTTGGTTTACCGATCGCGCGCTCGAGTACTTAAAAGGGACGGAGGGCAAGCCCTGGTTTCTGCACCTTGGCTACTACCGTCCGCACCCACCGTTCATTGCTCCCGCACCATACAACACGATGTACGCGCCTGAAGATTGCCCACCACCCGTTCGCGCCACCTCGATCGATGCGGAAGCGGCTCAGCACCCTATGTTGGCTTTCTACCTGAAAGCCATTGAAAAGAAGAAGTTCTTCGAACATGGGAAGGGCCTAGGTGCCGACATGGCGGAGTCGGAAGTTCTACAAATGCGTGCCACCTATTACGGGCTCATGTCGGAGGTCGATGCACACGTTGGACGCGTCTGCGACTACCTCAAGCAAACAGGTCAGTGGGAAGACACATTAATTGTCTTGACAAGCGATCACGGCGAGCAACTCGGTGATCATCACCTGTTGGGTAAGCTTGGCTACTTTGACCAAAGCTTTCACATTCCGATGATTGTGCGCGACCCGCGGCCCGCAGCAGATTTGACCCGAGGACATATCGTCCGACACTTCACAGAGACCGTGGATACGATGCCAACGATTCTAGAGTGGCTTGGCCTACCCGTTCCTCGAACCTGTGATGGTCATTCACTCTTACCCTTCCTGCATTCGAGTCAAGCACCTGCCGACTGGCGCACGGAAGTGCACTACGAGTATGACTTTAGAAACATCTTCTACTCCAAGCCCGAGGACTATCTTGGTATTGGGATGGACGAGTGCTCACTCTCAGTTATTCAGAATGAGCGCTACAAATATGTCCACTTCGCAGCGCTACCGCCGCTGTTTTTTGATCTGCAACAAGATCCAGACCAGCTGAAGAATCTCGCCAACGATCCCGTCTACATGAAACCCATGCTAGACATGGCACAAAAGATGCTTAATTGGCGACTAAAACATGCAGATCGCACCTTGACTGGGTACGCGGCGTCTCCAGAAGGACTGACCTCAAGACTATGAAACATCTTGCTCCGCTATTGAATACAAAAGACGCAGTCGTTTTTGATCTGGACGGCACCCTGATGCACACAGAGCCCGAGGTCAAGCTCGCAATCAATCGTGCCTTAGCAGACTGTGATTGTCCGCAACTCGCACCTGAGACACGCCTTCCAAATATGTATGGAACAATTCCGCACATTCTGGAGAGTGCACTGAAACTAGTCGGTGTACCGCTAGTTCGTACACCCGAAATTCATGCCGTCTACACCAGGCACTACAACCAACAGGCACATTCAAATACTGCCCTTTACCCGGGTGTTCAAACTTTCCTAGAAGAGCTTAAGGCACATCAATTCAAACTCGGCGTTTGTACAAACAAGAATGAAGCCGCTGCACTCCACGCCTTAAAAACTGCTGGGGTCCTTGATTTTTTTAGTGCTATCACGGGGTCCAATACAACGCTGTTTTCAAAACCGCACCCCTTACC